>JANPGO010000064.1:0-15744 GCA_031423995.1 Candidatus Altimarinota bacterium
ATTAAAACGACTTCCCATCCACTGGCTTTTTCGTGAGCGTTGCGAGGTCGATATCTTCTAGAGTGCGAACATTGATAGCACGAGTTGCTATACCATCGTGTTCTCATTCTCAGAAGCACTGAACTCAGCATACTTTGCAGATCGGTGACGGATCTTGTGCGTATTGAATCGATACTCTGTGAGCACATCTTCACCTGAGAGGAGTTCGAAATCAGATTTTGGCACGAATGCGAGGAGGAATCCTTTTCTCTCACAGTATGAACAATTGCACTCGAGTACAGGTTTTGTGAGGTCGAGATCGACCGAGTATTTTACCGCGCTACAATGGCAGCTTCAGGTGAGTTGAGGCATAGTTTTTATATATGAGAAATAAACTATTGATGACAAGAAAGTTGTATGATTTTCTCCTTTGTCTTTCTTCATACAATACCTGTCTGTTCTATTCATTCAGACTTTTGGAATGCAAGAATTGCTTTCTTGGTATTTTTTCCATAGGAGTCTCTCTTGTATTTACCCGTAGAATAGTCATCTGTATCAGCTTCCTTTTCAGATAGAAGATGATGCTGTGTGAGGAACACTCGAACTGCTCAAGCATATCCTCCACTATCACCTATTTTTATGGGAGTGGAATATGAGAGCATAGATTGCATACTCTCGCATGAACCATCTACGAAGTATGCAGTACCGGAATTTGTCGAACAGAAAAGACCGATACTTACTAAAACAAAAATAATAAGTCATTTTGAGCTTCATCTTGAAAATCAGAAAGTGGAGATATAGTGAGTCATGTGAAAGGAAAGATTATTTGAGTAAATTTCATTCGATTGATTTATTCTCTAGGGAAGATTTGATCATAGCATGAGAAGTTTAAAAATCAGATGAGGTTTGAAGATTCATCATTCTCGATCTTATGAATCCGAAGTCATGCTCAGATATCTCGAGAAATCCATACATGAGGGGAAATCCCCACTTCTTCACATCTTTCACAAACTCGAGATCAGAGAGGAGGGGAAGTATGGAAAGTGTAGTGATATCCTGTCTGAAATCAATATTTCGACGAAATGGAGTAAATCCTCATCCCATATCACCCTGATAGAGTACCTCATCTCGTACGTATCCCAGAGCCGTAAAGGCCTGGAGTTTATTCTCTTCAGTATTTTCTGGAGTGAATCGATATTTCGAACTGTAGATAAGGATACCATCAGCTGTTCGGAGTTTTTTGATATTGGTCGATTTTCCATGGTTGGATTGGATGAATCCTCATGCGATTCCTCGCTTCGCATGTTCCAGACAGACACAGATGATGTAGTATTTTGACATATACTAAAAAAATAAGAGTTTAGACTAATGTGTTTTTAGAAGAATTTCTTCCACCACTCTTTCTTCTCGAGTCAGAATTGCTTCATGAGAAAGAGCCCGAGAAATCCATAGATGATCCCCATCAGTGTACCGACAAGGACATCGGTCGGATAGTGCATGCCATTGTGTATACGTGAGAGTCACATGAGGAGTATGATGATGACTCCAGAGATGAGAAATCGTCTCTCGAAATAGGTCACGATGATTGCCATCAGGGTCGTGAATGCCATATGACTCGAAGGGAATGATGAGTCCATGAAGTGATGCCCGATCCCGAGAATATCAGGATGTATGGTCCAAGGTCGAGGACGAAATATGCCAAAATGCACCAAGAGCGTCTTAAAAAATCATTCATTGATTACGGAGTCGATGATGGTAGCAACAATGAGAGCAAAGAGAAGTGGCTTCCAGAGTCTGTGTTTCTTCCAGATCATGTAGGCGACAACAATTCCAAAACTCACAATCATGAAGGGAATATTGCTCACAGACATGAAGAAAGCATCGAGAAATGTTCCATCGAGATTTTGAATTGTCCTGATGATCGGGTATTCGAAGGTATCGAGAGTGGCAAAAAGTGACATATTATTATTTTACTTTATTGATATAGTAGACACCGTAGATCGTGAGGATACTCCCAATCAAAAAACCGATACCAATATGTTCAGAGAAAAAGAAGACTCCGAGAAGAGTAGAAAAAATCAATTGGACATAGTTTCCAAAGCTTACAAAGAGCGGATCAGATATTTTCATAAGTTTTTGTACCAAAAAATAGAGTCATACTGTACCGATAGCGCCGATTCATACGATGAGAAGTCAGCCGAGAAGGGTAAGATCTTTATAGGGATGATCGAGCGTAAGCAGATCATTGATTCAGAGGAATACTCAGATAATGGCTGCAGAAACTACTCAACCATACATGAATTCCATCGGAGTAAATTGTGTTTTCTTTGCAAAGACGAGATAACTCGCATAACTTGCAGCACCCAGAAGGATAAATATGTTTCCTCGGATATCCCCAACATTTAGCTCTGTTCCACTGTATATCTTGGGGAGAAAGAAGATGATACCAGCACCGATCATACTAATCACGATACCAAATATTTTCTTCATCTTGATCTTCTCTTGGAGAATAAAGTATGAGAGAATTAGGGTGACAATAGGTAATGTCATAAATATTGCTTGCGAAGCTCATAGGTTGGTGGTGCGAATCCCATAAATATAGAATACACTTGAGAGTCCCATTCCAGAAGATACCAAGAGAAGTATAGAAATATGCTTTACACTTTTTCTATGCAGAAGCTTATAGAAAGGAAGCATAGTAGTGAAAGCTATAATAAACCTTAGAAACATGAGACTTCCCGCTGGGAGTTCGTGCAGGACGTATTTTGAGGCAGCTCCAGAGAGAGCAGCTATAAAAGCTATAGAAACGAGGAGAAATATTTTTTGCATGATTTAGAAATTGATTACCTCAATATATCGGATGATTCCATCTTGTACGATGATTCTTTCTTTTCCATCTCTCGGTGTTTCCCCATTTTGATTCCTGAAAATAGCATAGAAACTCTATCTCAATGATTCAATCTCGAATCTCACCAATAGACTGGATCTCCCAATGAAGATATGAGAATTTCTCGAAAAAACCTCGCATCATTGTCATAATTGATTCTCTTCAAAAATAGAGTCAGGTTGCATCAGAAGTATAGATTGCTTCTGGATGGATGGTCTTCTCGATTGCATCGAGGTTGCTCGAATTCGAAAGTTCGAAATAGAGTTTTGCGGTATTGAGAGGAGTCATAGGAAATATTATGCATTATACGCCTTTTCGATTTCTGCAAAATTGAGTTGTTTTTCCCCATAAGGGTTTAGATTGTTATTTTTTGCAGACATAAAATATAGGTGACTTATAGCTATTAAAATTTTTTCATAAAGATCCCTCCATTTCTCTAGCATCTTCATTTGAAATGTTTGCCATGCTTTCTCTGGTTTCAAGTGTAAACCCTGCGTTCTTAATTTGCTTTTCTACCTCTTTATGGTGAGTAAGGTGAATGAATTGTCGAGCTTTCGAATATGGACGATCAAAGAATAAATCACCAAAATCTATTTCCTCTATTTTACGTCCAAATGGTCTTAAAATATAAAATTTTGTCCATTGCTTTATCCAAAAGAATAAATAAGACCCTGAATAATATCGTTGATGTGCTGTAAGGATAAGGTATCCATCAGATTTTAATACCCTAAAAATTTCATTGAGTGCTTTTTGGCGATTTCTTTCCCCTGGAATTTGTGCCCACCCATTATTTGCAAATATTGCACCTTCAAAATAGTTATTTGGATAGGTAAGTTGTGTCGCATCACCCAATTTGTAAACTATGTTCAACTGTTTCTCAGAAGAAATTTTCTTTACAGTATTGATCATTTCTGGCGTTATATCGACTCCAATTACATCAAATCCTCTTTTGTACAATGGAATAGTAGTTCTTCCTGATCCACAACCAATATCAAGTATTTTTGATTTAGGTCGGAAATATTTTTCTATCAGTATGCGTTCACTATTCCACAATCCAAAGCTAGCAATCTTAGTATATCTTTTTTGAGTAGTTTCCGAGCCGAACTCGAGTATACTTTCTTGCTTTATATGTTCCATCTGATCCATATTTTAGATAATTATAGAATTAAATCTTTCCTCTTCTTATGTTAGATATTTGCAGAAGTAAAAGTTATTTTCCATCATATGCCTTCTCGATCTCTCTGAAACTGAGTCGCCTCATCTCCATAAGAGCTTTCATGAGTTTTCATTTTTTCTCTGCATCATCACTTTTCATGTACTCGGTGAAATTCGCAGGGATGAGTTGCCATGAGACCCCGTATTTATCTGCGACCCATCCACACATCTCAGCTTCCGGAAGGGCAGAGAGCCGATCATAATAATAATCGAGCTCTTCCTGATCCGCACATGGTACCATGAATGACACTGCACAGGAGAAGTCGAAAGTATGTGGTCCGACCGCGTCCATCGCACTCATAGTAAAATCTCCGATATGGAACTGTGCATGCTTGATCTTTCACTCGGCACCACCTTCTCACTTCACATATCGTGATAGGATATTCACTCCCGAATGAGCAAACACGCTGGTATAGTAGTTCACTGCTTCCTCGGCTTTTCCGACTTTCCCCCCAGTAAATGAGAGACACGGAGCGATACGTTGGGAGAGAGTTTTCTCCGTATAGAAGAGCTGCCATGAGGCCCCATACTTATCCTCGACCCATCCATACCATTCACTCCACGGATAGGCATCAAGGGTCATGAGTGATTTTCCTCATTCAGAAAGACTTTCCCAGAGTTTCGAAATCTCAGCTTTGTCACTCGAACTCACGAAAAATGATATCGAAGGGTCTATATGGAAATACGGTCCGCCATTGAGCGTTGCAAAGGGAACACCTATGAGCTCGAATTCGACGATCATGATATCTCCCTTCTTTGATCCTGGCAGATGTTCATTGGGCTCATCATAGAGTCATGTTGTGGTGATCTTACTTTCTGGAAAGGTGGAAGTATAGAACTCTGCCATTTCGAGAGCATAGTTGTCATGGGACCAGAGGCAAGTAGTGAGCATAGAGTGAATAATTATGAAAAAATAAATATAACGGGAAGAGTTAGAGTTTTGAATATTTTTCTTGATATTTGCTCCGTGCCATACGGAAGTACTCGTTTTCGGGCATACGTTCATATGCTTCACGGTATATATCTTTCAGGGATTCTTGATTCAAGATGTAGAATCGGTTGTTATCAAAGGTGTATTCTATGATTGAACTATCCCGTCCTCAGAGAGACTTTTCTCGCGAATCTATGTCTATCCTCGCCGAGTCATCTGTGATGATAATATCTCATCGTTGAGTCTTTTCGAGAGATATATCAGGAAATCGATCGTGCCAGATATCCGAAAACCTGTCTAGAAGAGATGCTGGAAAAAGTATATCGATATCGTGTATGGAACAATCTCGATCTTGTCCTGTGAAGTACCAGACTGCGAGTCAACCATAAATAATAGGCTGAACTCCCAATTCAGTTGCGATTTTTGAGACCTTATAATAAAGCGGAATATGAGTTTTGAGTGATTGCATTATTATGATAATTTAAGAAAATCTATCGTGAGACCAGAGGCAAGTGGTAAGCATAGAAAGAGGGGTTAGGGAAATATTAGAGAAAAGTGCTGAGTTTGTATCCGATAAGATAATATACTTCTCTCAAGAGAAATAAAGTTTTATTTTTCCATGACCGGTACTGAGAGTAGGGTGTCGGTGACGAATATGTAGGGATTCAGAGGATTCTCGACATGAGTGTAGCTCGTTTCATATGGTATGGATCACTCACGAGAAGGGCAGATTTCATATGTTCTTTTTGGATAATTCAGGCAATAAATGAGAGATTTTCTCGTGTTTTTGTCGAAGATTCCTCGATAAATATATCCTTCTCAGGGATGCCATGTTCGATGGCGTATTTTTTCGCGACTGCGGATTCACTCGAGAGTTTTCACTCTCAGAATCATCACGTGAAAATGATTTTCTTCACGATCCTCTTCTCATAGAGCCAGAGCGCATGGTCGATCCGTGCGGCGAAAACAGGCGATGGCACATCTCACCATATGGCAGCACCGAATACTATAGCTGTATCCGATGGTCGTGTCTCATTAACATACGAAAAACTATATATCTGCCATCCAGTCCAGAGGATATAGCTGATGATAGCTATGACGAGTATATTGAAGATTCGTTTTCAGGATATATGTTTATTCGAGTATATTTTCTGCATGTATGAGCAAAATAGAATTCTAATGTCCGAGAACCGACGGATCAATATATCAGAGTCCTGAGAGGTATGTATGGACGAGTATAAGTGGAATCGATGTAACAATTGGGAAGAAAAATCCTAGAGCATATCTCAGGAGAGGATGCAATACTTTTTCTCCTTGAGCCGTGAGTGAGAGATATGAGGGGAGGATAATCCCGATATAGGTGAACATCGTTACTGGTACAAGGGGAATGCCGATAATCGGCAGTGTCATGACGTGGACATAGATCTTCTCTGAAAAGAGTCCAAACATTCATACGAGGATGAGAAATTCCTTCTGAGTATAGTGGTATCGAGTCAGGAGAAAATACCAAGCGATGATAAATCCTGGGAGAAGGAGGAGATTATTTGCATAGTAGGGGAGAACTCTAGAAAAGAGTGTCGGTAGATTCGGTGCACTGAGGAGATTCACAGTCAATCATGCAAAGGTCTCTTCGAGGAGGATCATCACAATTCCGAGCGAGAGAAAGGTGACGAAACTTCCGAGAGGACTTTTTTGGAATCTTGCCCCGAGAGCATCCCTATTCTTCCAGACGAAATACGTGATACTGAGCCAGATCACATAGTAGAATCCTCTCGCCGAACTCGGAGTTGCTCAGAAGAACATGACTGTCACGAGGAAAGTACAGATGAGAGTGATGATAAAGAGAGATTTTGGCATAGGTATCGTATGTTAGAGTAGTCTCTTCAAGGCTCGATCATGAAACCGACTGAAGAAGAGAATCCCGATGATTGCCCCGAGCATCGCATAGAACATATCGGACTGTGTGTCCCAGATATATCCCTGTGTCCCGAGAAATGAGTCACCCGCCGAACCCGTCAATACCGATATTCACCACTCGAAGATCTCATAGAGCGAGCTCAGTGCCATACAGAGTGTGATCGAGAGGAATCCGAGCCAACCCTTCTTCGTGACAACTGACTTCCTCAATAGGATCTCTCTCGAGATGAATGCCGGGATGAATCCCTGTGCGAGGTGTCCGAGCTTATCATAGTTATTGCGTGCTTGTCCGAGGACATCGCGTATCCAGTCAAAGAGGGGGACTTCCGCATAGGTATAGTGCCCACCGACACAGAGGATGATCGCATGGATGAGGATGAGTGTGTAGAGAAAATTCGTCAGTGGGAATCTGCGATAGGTCAAGATGATGACGACCAGTCCGATAAGGGTAGGGAAGACCTCGAGGAACCACGTGAGGTAGTCATGTGGTGCTATAGCTGACCAGAGAAGGACGATGAGAAAGGTGATGAGGAGGGTAAGGTGGTAGCGCATAGATAATGTTTTGCCCTATTTTCAAGAATTAAATTTAGGAATTATTCGGATAATTGTTTATTATTTTCATCTATTTGTATTTCTTTTTCAAAGAACACTTCGTCAAGTAAGAAAAATATATCTACCATATTTTTTATAGAAGTATCTAATCAATCTGAAAAAGCTCAGACAATAACTTTTTTTCCGGATGACATAGTTTCAGAATATACTTTCTTAAAATCTCAATCTCAGCTTAATATAGAAATACATTCTATATTTACCATATTTGAGTATTTCAATGAATCTACAGCAATATGAATATCAACTAGTCTTGATTTATGAGATTTCACAAGTTTTTTAAAAACAAAGGGGACTAGTTGACATATTCAGTAATAATTCCCTGAATGAATAAATTTATTCTCAGAAATTCTTTCTTCAATAGTACGTAAGTATTTATCATCTCAAATAGCACTTGTATAGTAAATTACTCTGAAAATATCTACCCTATAGAATGGGGCAATATTCTGATGCCATACAAATACATCAGGTATATGAACAACCTCTTTTAACGGTATTCGTCACTTTTTAATCATTTCTTGATATCTGATTACTAAATTCTCTCAATCAATAAGGAAAATGCTTTTTACGAGAGCCATATTTAAGAAATTATAAAACTATTTTCATTAAAAAATATACTATCTATTTCTTTAGTATACCGTATTCCACATTTTTTCAAGCAGATAAAAAACCCACCAACTTGAGATTGATAGGTTCTTCTATAATTCAATATCCATTACTTATACATCCCACCTCGACTATCTGCATCATAGAAGTATACGAGGATTTCCTCTTCGACGATCGCATAGAGGAATCTGTATTGTCCGATTCGTAATCGATAGTGTCATTCATGTCATTGATATGGCTTTACGTCAGCGTTTGGATGATAGGGATCTTTTATGATTTCATCGAATTTTTCATCAAAACGTAAAAGAAATGCTTTGTCGCGTTTCTCGAGGAATTTGATCACAGTTTTCGAGAATCGAAGTTATACATTATTCTGATTTTGACGCTATAAGTTTGGTGAGAAACTCCTTCCCATCGACACTTTCACCGTTTCTATATTCTTCCATAGCTTTTTCGAACTTCATATTTCTTCGTATTGTTTTTCCCATTTTCATCGAGAGTCCGATGAGATAATATCCCGCCTCAAGTGGATTATTAAACCGAGTTTTTATTTTGCCATCAGAGATGTTGTCTATCGTTATGGTAGTCATGGATGAATTATATTCGTAATTGTAATATTGCAATATTGATTATAGATTTTCGAAATTACTATCTAGCTTTCGATTACCGTATTCCCCATTTTTCCAAGGGAGATAAAAAACCCACCAACTCGAGATTGATGGGTTTTTGGTTGCACTCGATCTACCTGAGTCATATTGTTTTCTGCGAGACTCAGAGGACCATATTCACGAGTGCGAGGACGACTGCGAATACAAGCGCGACCCAGAACCTATCGATGACGAAGCCAGGGACGAGCTTCGCGACGAGGAGGACCATGAGGACATTGATAATGAGGGAAAAAAGTCCAAGTGTGAGGATATTGAGTGGAAGTGTGAGAATATTGAGTATGGGGACGATGATCGTATTCACGATCGCGAGGACGACTGCGACGATGACAGCTGTCAGGTACCCATCCACATGCGCACCTGGTGTGAGATATGATGCTATAGCGACTGCAAGTCCTGAGATGAGGAGATTGAGGAGTACGTTCATGAGAAAAAAAGTAAATAAGTCGAAACCTCATTCTCCTATTTTCCCTCCAGAATTCAAAGAAAAATCCAAGACAAAAATGCAATACTTCTCGGGAAGAGGTTCTAATTATCTAGATCCTCTATTGAAATTAGTCTCCATTTTATCTCCATCGCTCGAGCTTCGGCAAAGCGGCGATGGCTATTTTCCGATGCGATTCAGGGAGTCACATGTCCTTCGTCATTTTCTCCACGATTCCCACCATCTTCTCGACGGTACAATCAGGATCAGTGAAGGCACCATCACGATAACAGTATGAACAATACTTCAACTCAGTGTTCCGTCTTTCTCAGTTCCTCATTTTCCAGGATCTTGCTCGATGGGCATCCCACAGGATTGGCAGTGTTTTCACATAGGTGAAAATAAAAAATAAACTACTATTCTAAACTAAATGCTACAGCCATATCCACATGCACTTCGAGCGTATCGACTATAGCTATATTCTCAAAATCTTCTTGTTTTATGATGAGTGGTAGTTCAGTACAGGCAACGACAACACTATCGCAGTCGTATCGATGAATCATATCTTGTAACCATTTTTTCGATGTTTCTGATGTGACTTCCCTGGAGAGTTCCTCGACGATAATCCTCTGTATTTCTTCTCGATCCGGAGCCTCTGGTAGAGTCGTGTAGAATCAGTACTTTTCTAATCCTTCTCTATAAAACCCATCTTCCATAGTGAATTTTGTCCCTATGAGAAGAGGCTTTTTATAATTCATAACTTTCATATGTTCACCGACACTTTCTACGATATGGAGAATAGGAACTTCGAGGTTTAAGTGTGGTAAGATACTATCGAGTGCCTTATGGAGAGTATTATTACAAATCAGGATACAGTCAACTGGACAGCTCGAAAGTATGAAAATCTCATCCATCAGCTTTTCCTCAATTTTATCCCAATTCTTATAGTTATATTGTTTGATATCCTCGTAATCCATACTCCTCAGGATAATCTTCGCAGAATGATTTTTCCCAAGTTGTTCATGTATCTTCTTATTGATCCGACGATAGTACTCTACCGTCGATACCCAGGATGCTCCGCCAAGGAGTCAAATAGTTTTCATAGAGGAGTGCTGTTATATTGTTTGTTTTACCCTTGCCCGTTCCGTCATCATATTGGTACTCACATAGGCGAGGACATCACTCTCTGGATCGTAGAGTTCGATCATATCGAGATCGGTTCGAGGGAAGAGACGGGCTCGGGGAAGGGATTTTCATTCGAGAAATTTATGCTTGAGTTGCGCATATTCAGTAGGCTCTAGATAGAAATCGAGGTCTCCCACATGGTGACGATAGGGATCAGGTCTTCGGATATAGAGATGCGTACAAATTCAGAGTGGAACTGATTCAGTTGCTTCGAAAATGATCGGTTCATGGAGGTGAAAATATTTCTGATTCGGATTCTCAGATGGCTCTGTGAGTGTTTTCCTCAGTTCGACGAGTTTCTCATATTCATCCTCATAGTGGCAAAATATCCCGAGATTTCCTGAATTATCGAGGTATCGACCGAATGAATTCATACAGAGTTTGTGAGATTCCTCATGAATATGTCGTCACGCCTCGAGGAGTTCCTCGAGAGTATATATCGGGCTATAGCGGTAAAGTTGCATATTTTATGGATTATATGTCAGGAGGAATTCTCGGAGTTTTTCGATTGGCTTGATGGTCAGATAGACTTTTTTGTATGATTTTCCCATCTTATTTTTCTAGCAAAGGGTTATACATCATTACTGCGTTGTTTTCAATTAAAAACTGATTTTCGATAATCTCTCCACTTAATTTATCAATTTTTTTACGAAATATTTTATTGTGTCTCGTATATCCTCCCCACCACTGCGATTCAAACTTATGATCTTGTTCATATATTTCATAAATAAAATCAAGATTTGTATTAGAATACCAGCAGCCATATAAATATTCGTTATCGAACCAAAGTTTTAATTGAAATGACTGACTTATATTGTTTTTAATTTGTAGATCAATTGCTGGGTAAGAACAAGTCGCTCCACTTCAAAATGGTTGACTTCTTTTAGCATCTGGAAAGACGTCATAAGTATGTCGCCATCTTTCAATAATGGTCAAGGGTGTATGAAGTGTTATCCAATAAACCAAGTTAGATAATTGACATAATCCGCCACCGATGTCTTCCTCGAATTTTCCATCTTTCAGAACCATACCCATTTTATATCCTTTCTTTTTCGTTGGTTCTCCTATATTTCTCCAATAAGAAAAGATCTCACCCTTTTTTAAAATTAAACCGTCAATTCTTTGAATCGCTATTTTTAAATTTTCTATTTTATTGTACTGTAGATACATTTCCACATCTTTTAATTTTCTCAATAATGGGGTTTTATGTTCCGAAATTTCAAATTTTAATCTTTTGTCTTGTCTTTCTCATCCGAAATGAATTCAGGAAAAATACCAGTAAAAATTTTTCTGTATTCTGTAATAGATTTGTCCGAGTAAAAGTCTTAAACCTGTTCGTTTAATTGGTTTTTGCATATGTCTAGAGAATGAAATTAATGGTTTTTCTCGAGAAAAACACGGAGTTTTTCGATCGGATTTTCTTCCAGGTAGAATCGCTCATATTCCTCTTGATCCAGTTCTGCACATGTCTGATCAGTGAAGTATGGGATGAATATCTGATCCCACCCGAATCACCCACTTCACCGAGGATATGCTGCAATGGTTCATTCTATACTTCATTCGATTATCTCGAGATGATTCCCATCATAGTATCAGAATGTACATTTCGCTCTGGCGGATCGATCAGATCCATCTATGAGTCGGCACAATCTCTCGTATCAGAGTTCTTTCTCGAAGAATTTGATAAATGGTCCAGGGAGTCGTCCTAGCATACAGAATTCGAGGGAAATATCTCCTACAATAACTGGCTTCTGTATTATGTCGTATGCCTGTCGGACCTTATGTTCCACGACTTCCCTCAGATCGAGAGATTGTAACTCCTCGAGATCGAGCTTGATATGTTCGATAGGCATCGTGAGCAGTTTTCTCATGTATTCTACTTTTTTCTGGTTCCCTGTGATGAAGGTGACGGATTGCATGTATAGTGTACGTGATGATGAGGGAATTTATTGTTTGTCATCCTGAGCTTTGCGAAGGATCTGTTCCATTATGAGAGTATTTCATCATAGAGATCTTTCCAATGTGGATTCATGGATTCTATAAGTGCGACTTTCTTCTTCGTACCCATCACTTCAATTCTTTTTCTCGAGCTATTGCATCGAATATAGAGCTTCATGAATGATACAATGCAGATCCTTCACTTCGTTCAGGCTGACAGGGAAGGGATTATTACGAATAATAAGCCAAAAGCTACTTCTTCCACCGCTCGAGTCTCGGGATCTGCCAGACAGCCATCTTGCGGAGAAACCAACTCGCATTCTTGGTTCTGAGGGCTCGATCGACGATCATCTGCATCTCTTCGAGAGTGCAGTCTCCACCGATGAATTCTCCCTTCTCATAGCAGAGAGAACAATATTTGGTTGATTTTGTTCCATCTTTTTCTGTTCCGCCTCATTTAGGATCTTCTTCGATGGGCATCCCACAGGATTGGCATTGGACCTTATGCATTGATTCGAAAGCGCAGAGGAGATTTTTCATGAAGATACAATAAGAAAATACAAAATATACTACATCAGACTCGCTTCCCGAAGGAAGTTCTTCACTGTCTCATCATTTGGCGGATCATCGATGAGGTATTCGACGACTTCTGTATAGTCTATATAATCGAAATAATGAAGCTGTTCACGAAAAAGCTTCGCATTGAAATTTCCAGCAAAAATTTCTTGTGTTTTCCCCGAAATATCATCGATCGTATAGTGATCTCGCAGTATGAAGTAGAGGTCGACATAGTCCTTCCATTTCGCTCTCCGCCCCAGAGCATATGCCTTCATCGCGCCGAGCGTGAGGAGATCGGGTATCCGTATCCATCACTCGAAATCGACAGATGCAACGACGGGAAAAGGAAAATGAAAAAATGTCACCTTCACATCATTGATCAGACCAGTGACATTCCCGGGCTCGAATGCATAGCGTCTTTGTAATACACACTTACTCGCATCGAGGATCAGGGATATGTTTTTTGTGTCGAATTTTTTCCTGAGAAATAGGTCGAAGTCAATACTCTTCCGATGTCCAAGATGGAGTGCGATCGCAGTACCTCCGACCATGTAGAAGCTCCTTTTGCGAGCTTCTTTGAGGAGATGGAACAGTTCGATTTGTTCAGGGGTGAAGATTTCCTTATGAAGCATATTTGGCATAATAATCACTAAAAAATGATATCGTCTCTTCACGGAGATTCGTTCGAGGCATATATGCCCTGCGGATGAAAATCTCTTTTATTGTAGATATTCCGAGTATTTTTTCGACCTTCTTGTATTCATCCCAATCACCATAACAGAAAAACCTCTCCACGATCGCTTGATCGCTCATATTACCGAGGGTCTCGCGTGAGACATCCCAAAACATAGGCTTGTGTTCGAGAGCGAATTGCTGGAGTTCGTTCATAGAGGAGTTTAGATGTCCACAGTATACCGATAGATCCTATATTTCAAGGGAAAAATTATGCGAAAATTATCCCAGCTTGGCACCGTTCGGAACATCTCGTTCAGGGATGGCGAGGATGACCGATCCGTCTTCACAATAAAATCCCGTACAGAGGAACTCACTCCTAAAAGGTCATATCTGCTTCGGGGGGAAGTTCACCACACCCACGATCTGCTTACCTATGAGTTCGTCTCGAGTGTAGTGGACGGTGATCTGGGCACTTGATTGCCGTACTCCGATTTCCCCGCCGAAATCCACCCAAATCTTATATGCTGGCTTCCTCGCTTCAGGGAAGTCCTCGACACGGATGATTGTCCCGACTCGGAGCTCGATGGCTTCGAAGTCTGACCAAGCAATAGTATTCATAAGTGAGAGGATAGAGATTTTCACGAGAATTACAATATTGTGGTTTAGAGAAATTAGTGAAAAATATAGTTGACAAAGAAGAGAGAGAGTACGATACAGAAGTTATTTCATAATTCAATATTTGTATGTCAGCAGACTGAATTTCAGATAGCGCCTTGGATAAATTATTGCCTCCTAAAACAGGATGATTGAACCTTCTTGTTCCATGAACACCACTCCTGGTAAAGTGAGTTGATTGAAAAATATATTTGGCAAAAGTTTTAAATCCAAAGGAAGTACAATTTCTGAAAATGTCATTGTTTTCTGATGGGCAAGATCCAAATACCAATTTTCCACTTCTTCCACACTGAATGGAATATACAGAAGTATTTTCTGTACTAAAACGACAACAAGCACTTGTCCAATCAGAAGTTGCCACTCTTTCTCAAGGTGTGGAATTTGTAGATGATGATTTAGATTGAAGCTTTGAAAAATTGAGAGAACTTTTTTGACTCAATAAATGATGACATAAAAACATAAGTTCGATACTCCATTCTTTTAGCCTTGTAGATAGTTATGGCACCAGAACAACATATGTGATTCCATGAAATAGTAATTCAAAACCGTGACTTCTGCTTCTTTATTTTGCTTGAGATAGGACTTCCTTTAGTCTCAATGATGCTCAAAAGTGAGAGTTGAGGAAATATTTCTGAAGTTCTGTATGTGACTGAACGGATACTACAAAAAATCTGAAGTATAATAACATCGCTAATGCAATTCTAGAGCCATGAGTTACCGTTGAGATAACTAGAGCAGATGAAAATTTATAGTTTTATTTAATTACTTCATCCTTACTTATATGTCTTGAAATCAAAGTGATAATCCTTGAGCAGATAGAACCGATGGAATACCAGATAGATGAGAAATGCCACGGACAGTACCCGCCGCTTGAGATTGAGTAACCTTATTAGAAGATGGTGTCAAATCAGGAGTTGCTACTCTTTCTCAAGGTGTAGAATTTGTGGATGACCTGAATGCCAATTTTGAAGCTCTCAAAAGACACTACTGACTCAATTCAGATGAAGAAATAAAGAGATTACTTACAAGATTCGTAATATCTCATTATCAACTAC
The DNA here is from genome assembly GCA_031423995.1 of Candidatus Altimarinota bacterium. Classification (GTDB taxonomy): domain Bacteria; phylum Patescibacteriota; class Gracilibacteria; order BD1-5; family UBA2023; genus STC-74. The sequence goes on from JANPGO010000064.1 coordinate 15,320, forward strand.
ATATTGTTAACCAATCAAAAGAGCCATATGAATTATTATTAAGCACTGTAAACGAAGAAGTGAAGCAGGGTAAGTATAAAACAGCACTTTTTCTTTTCTGGTTATCAAAAAAATCCCCTGCCTTTGTAATGGATATAGAAGAAAGGAGATTAACGAAAAGTTATTTTGGTACGGCAATATGTAATGATTTGGATAATCATCCTTCTGTAAGAGCACTTCTGCAAGAAAATACCACAGAAGTACCTCAAGAAGAATTTTCAGTAACAGTAAATCTCTTGAAAGTTTACTAAAATCCCCCCAAAATTTTCCATTTCTCCCTAGAACCCGAGGCTTAACTGTGCAGAAAGTTGAGGTTTCTGAGTTACTTTCTCGAGATTCCAGTAGATTTTCCTCACTTTTTTCATATAGTCTCCTATGAAGCAGAT
>JANPGO010000065.1:0-3457 GCA_031423995.1 Candidatus Altimarinota bacterium
AATCCTGAGTCGAGGTGGTATCCAAAACGATTCCTGTTGTTTTCTTGATACAATCCCAATCCGTCACTGTACCTGTGGCAGTATCATGATAGCAATACATGAGCGTGCCCGGAGATCCAGGAGGATAGAGAGGTATCTGCAATCCTTTCCAGAAACGAAATCCTCAAAATATGAGGATCAGAAGTAAAAAGACGTTGAGTAATTGTTTCACTCGTTGCTTTCGTGTAGAGAATTTCTTCGGTAAGATAATTGGCTGATTCATGAAGGCAAGTATAGGCCGTGCTCAGGAAAGTCAATTTGAGACGTTGTCAATGTCGAACAATTGCTATCTCATCAATTGACTCAATCTGGAGGTAAAATATAGGAGCACGATACTATCAGTATATTCATGCTGATCTCTTCCAAGATTGAACACCCTATCTCGGAAGTTATAACAAAATCCCCAAGAACTTCTTGAGGATTTTCATTTTTTATTGGAGCAGGTAATGGGACTCGCGACTCTCCGTCGTCGCCCGACTCTCTCAGAAGAAATACCAAGAGCATTTGGTATTTCTTCTTCGATTCTCGTCCTATTACAGTTCTGAAAAATAAAATCCCATCCTAACGGATGAGAATTTGATTTTTCTGGAGCAGGTAATGGGACTCGAACCCACAACAGCCGCCATGGCAAGGCGGTACTCTAGCCAATTGAGCTATACCTGCGTACGAGTGGATTGTATATATTTTTCTGGAAAATCAAGTTTTGCATGATGAAAAATACGATATACTAAAACTATTAAATACTTGCTTATGTTCCTTATCCCGTCATCCTGACGAATTATTCGGTGGTTTCAGCATAACTCCACGAAAGAAGAGGAACAAGAAATACCTACACGGTGAATGAGAATGGCAAAATAGTTGCCTTATTTCATGTTTTTCTCTCAAAAGTACCTATCATAAAGTGTGACAAAGTATTCATCGAAATATCGTATATCTATCGGATCATCTCGAAGGTGATCGAGTTGATCCTTGATATAGTCGAGATCTTTTGTTTCTGATTCTCATATGTCTTCTCACTGTATATGACGCTGTAGGATAGCAAAATGCAGAGAAAGGAGTTCTTGTTGTATATACTTTTCTTTTTCCACTGGTGCAACATTTCTCAGGCCTTCTGGGAAGAGGAGGTCTGGATTATTTGTCTGATATGCGAGTACAAATGGGGTACTCCTGAGAGACAGGAAGCTCTCTTCGGGAACATAAAGTGATGGCGTTTGTTCTCAGGTAAGGCGTTTTCTGAGTTCGTCACCATCTATATGAGGCGAGATTTTCGGATGGGTTCTGACATAGGCGAGTAGTCGATCGAGTTTCCAAGGAGCATAATTTTCTGTACCTTTATGAACTGTATGGTATTTTCGGAGAAAATCGGTTATGCACTCTATTATTTCTGTATTTTTCTCTGAAGGAATAAAGAGTTTATCGAACCAGGCCTCATACCATGTATCTGGCATGTGAGCAAAAAAGATTTTCTCATTGGCGGTGATATCGGGATCTTTTGGTCCGTCCACAAGGGAAAATATTTGATCAAAAAGAAATGACGCTCAAAGAGATTTTATTCCCAAAGCGATTCGAAAAAACATTCAGAGGTAGATCTTTGGGTCTTTCACCTGGATAAGAGATTTTCGGATGGAGTATAGTCAATATCCCTCTGTCAGTGGGGACTTCAGGATTGCTGTGAGCACCTGGAAATCAGAAATTCATTTTTTTCTCATAAATGTATCGAGTGATCCCAGATCTGTGATATTCCATTTCTTTCGCATTTCTTCTGGTAAGTCTTGCAACAACCTATCCCATGCTTCTTGTGTCAGTTCACCACCTCGTATAACGAATGCTGAAATTGCGCTTACTATACGTGATGTCGGATCTCATGTTTCTGGAGGAGATGATATTTCATCCAGAGATGATGCTCGATACTCAGGATTTTCCATGAGAATAATTGTATCACTCTTCGATGAAAATCACAAAATTACGCTGTCGAAATTTTTTTATTGTCTACAAACTCTCACCCTGATTATAGACGAGGGGGAGCTGATCTTTTATGAATATTCCTATTGGAGAATTCATGATTACCAATGGGATTCTTCATAATATTCCCTTCAACTCACGTACACCCTTATCATCTCCATACATTTGTTTTATGGTATCAAGACATCGGAGAAATTCAGAAGAAATACGAGGATCAGTCTTCTTTGAGATTAGATTATGAGCATAGATAAGTCAGATAAGTCCATTGAATCGGTCACCAATGTGGGTTCATGTCAGTACGTATTCTACTATTTCTCATTGAATACGTTCATCGAGAGTAAAAAAATGGAGTAATTGTTTATCAGTATCATACACTCAGGCTCACATGCTTGCTTCAAGCTTTGCCATTCATTCATCATATTTCTGAGCGGTTTCTTTGATTTTTATTTCTCTCAATTCTTGCCGACTTGTGTTACCGTCTTCGGCATCTCTCGAATCTTGATAGGCAATCGTCTCCTCCGTGAAAGAAAAATTTCTGTCTCCCAATTTCCGTGTATCTTCAAGGTAAACCCTATCATTCGGTATTCTCCCAATTCCTCGATCTCCTGAATTACGAATACAATCCCTGTCATCGAGAAATCTGAATTGACTATCTGGACTGACTGACAATATTTGAGCTATTCTGGCGAAAGTTCTGGGATTCACGAGTCAAAAAAAGGATAATACGGATGTTAGATTTGCTCGATCAACTCAGTGTTGTACTTCATCAACCTCACGGCACAATAATGAAGATTGATCTACGAATTCTTCTACACCTTGCCCTGCCCTCTCTGCCCAAACAAGAGATTGAGTAAATGATCTCACCGGTAAACCATTTAAATCTGCAATATTCATATTCTGAAAATTGTAGACCTCAGGTTGATCTTGATCCACTGGTGGTAGAATAGGCAAACATCCCATTCGTAGGATTGCTTGAGCTCTTTTTAATGCTCGAGCTCTTTCTTTTGAAGATAAAATAACTTTATGCCCTCTTCGTATGAATTCTTGAGCTCTTTCTTCTGATGGTGTAGAGTAGTTTATCTGAAGTAATCCATTACCCTGATCAGCGAGGAATACCATATCAATTCATTCTCTTATGCATCGATCCCGCATAGCACGAAAAGTTTTATCGAAAATGGTGCGCATAGATCAATCGTGATGTATCATAGGAAATACAATTGCACTCGTAGTTCCTATTTTTGCTTCTAGATATTCTCGGATTGGCTCAGGGAGATCATCATATCCTCATGGGGCAAGGGCATCAACCTCTGTATCAGTCTAAAATCCCCCCAAAATTTTCCATTTCTCCCTAGAACCCGAGGCTTAACTGTGCAGAAAGTTGAGGTTTCTGAGTTACTTTCTCGAGATTCCAGTAGATTTTCCTCACTTTTTTCATATAGTCTCCTATGAAGCAGAT
>JANPGO010000066.1:0-13991 GCA_031423995.1 Candidatus Altimarinota bacterium
AGAGACAAAATCCGTCACCCAACCGAGCTCGAGAAAGAGTTCTATCTGTTTGGTCCCAAGTCCATCGATATTGAGTCCCTGTTTTCCGACAAACATCTCGAGTTGTCACTGGATCTTGGCTGGACAGTGACGATTCGGACAAAATATTGCCACCTTTCACTCGTCTTGCTCGAGTGGAGTTGAACAGATAGGACAGTATTCTGGAGGAAAGACTTCTTTCTCTGATCCATCACGCACCTCAGTCAAAACCGAAACAATCTCTGGTATCACTTCCCCTGCTCGCATGATGAAGACCGAATCCCCTTCTCTCACTCATTTCTTTGCGAGTTCATCGTAGTTATGCAGTGTTGCTCGTCTGACGATGACTCCACTCACATTCACTCATTCGAGATTCGCCACGGGAGTCACAGTCCCCGTTCTTCAGACAGAGTGCTCAATTGAGAGAACTCTCGTCCTCACTTGCTTGGCTGGGAACTTGTATGCGATAGCATAGCGAGGATGATGCTCTGTACGTCCGAGCTCATCCCAGAGGGTCATATCATCAAGTTTCAGAACCATCCCATCGATATCGAAGTCGAAATAGTCTTTGCTAGATTGCGATTTTCCAAGGTACCTATTCGTCTCTCTTTCAAGAATTTCTGACAATTCACCAATCCCAGATATATTTTTGAAACTGAAGTCTACTCGTTCGAATTCCCATGATTCTATGAGGTCCATCATGTAGGTATATCTCTCTATCTGTCATTCCTGACTTGTTCAGGAATCTGGGGACGAATGATAGATTCCTGCCTTCGCAGGAATGACGCTATCATGAGCTTGTTCTATTTGGGGAACAGAGTACGCAAAAAATTGAAGCCTCCGACTGCGAGTCACGAGTGGATCCAGCTGACGGAGTGATCCTGATGCGGCATTTCGAGGATTCGCAAAGAGCTTCTCTCCTGCTTCGAGTCGCTCACGATTCACTCGATCGAATTCCGTCCGACTCATCATGACTTCCCCACGGATTTCCATACGCTCAACTTCCTTGAGGGTTGGAATATGTTTCGGAATATTGGCAATCTCGAATGCTGTCAACGTCACATCTTCCCCTTCTGCACCACTTCCTCGAGTGACCGCTTGTGTCAATTCACCAAATTCATAAATCACCGCAAGTCCAAGTCCATCGTATTTTGGTTGGACGTAAAAAACCTCACCCCAACCCTCTCCTAAAAGAGAGAGAACTCTGGTTCCATTAACCTTCTCTGAAGGAGAAGAGGGTAGGAGATGAGGTGGTTTATTAAGTATCCGTCGCATTCGCTCATTCCACTCCCTCACTTCCTCGACACTGTACGTATTATCCAGTGAAATCATCGGATAGATATGCTTCACTTTCTGGAATTGTTCACTCGCCATGATGGCAAGTCGTGCGGTCGGTGATGATTCATCGAACATATCATGATCAGCCTCCAGTCGTGCCAGTGCATGAAAAAGCTGATCATACTCAGTATCGGAGATAATCGGTGACTCTTCTTGATAATAGAGACGATTGTGCTCACGGACAACTTCACGGAGCGTGAGTATATCGTCCTTCTTCAGATTGTGAAGCCGTGAGAGAGAGTCAGTCGAGAGGGAGAGAAGTTCGGGTAGTTGCATGTGCATATTCTATAGAAAAAGGTGGAAGTGCAACTTTTTTCACTGCGCCAATTTCCACTGAAAAATATGTTTTACAAACTTCTCTCTCTTTAAGATCAGTATATAATTTTCTAACTTTCTCATATGGTATTTCTCAGTCCTGATACATGAAGAAGAAGGATTCCATCAAAACTCGCTGATACTCTAGATAGGCGTTTTCAAAATCTAGGAGCTCGAGAATGACTTAGAAGTGCACTTGCTGAAGTAGGCATGAACCATTGAATAATAGAAGCTGCTCGAAGAATCCCCGAATCAGTACGTGGTATTTTGGTAAAATAAACGCAAGAGCAATAATTTCAGTTAGCATATTCTTTTGCCTTCTCTCTGATTTTCCATATAATTTTCCCGTTTTATTCGGGATTTTTATTTGGAAAAATAGATTTCTCGTCGTCCCGAAGACTCGGGGCTCTGTCGAAATGACAAAAACCGTTCCAAAAATTCATAATTCATAATTTATAATTCATAATTATTATGCAATCCACCGTCACTCGAAAGAATAGTTACCTCATCTCCATCACGATCAAAGAATCAGGGGTCGAATTCGAAAAGGCAAAAAAGGCAGTCATAGAGAAGATCAGAACAGAAGGCAAAGTCAAGGGATTCAAGCAGGGTTCTGCGATTCCTGATACTGTTATCATCCGTGAATATGGTGAGAGCTTCATCGAACAACAAGCCCTCGATCATGTCGTCGAGAAGCTCTACCCGAAAGTACTCAAGAAAGAGAATATTCTCCCGATCGCTCAGGGTTGCATCACCGAGGTGAAGAGTACTGACCCGATCGAACTCACTCTCGAGATCGAAACCCTTCCAGAGATCGAGATCGATGAGAAAAAGATGAACACCATCAAAGTAAAGAAAACTCCTGTTACTATTTCTGATGTAGATATCGATACTGAGATCGATGAGATCAAGGCTCGATTTACTCACTTCCACGAAGCAGGAGATCACACAGATGATGGAGCAGACACGTCGAATCTCACAATCGAGCAAGGAGACCGAGTAACAATTTCTGCACAAGGGTATGACAAGAAGTGAGGAGAAGCGATCAGTGAGACTCGTGTCCCGAACTATCCACTCGTGATCGGATCAGGATCATTCATTCCTGGATTCGAGGAACATCTTATCGGAGCAAAAGTCTGAGATGAGGTGTCTTTCGATATTACTTTCCCGAAGGATTATCACTCAGATGATTTCAAGGGTCGCAAGGTGTACTTCATTGCCAACATCGAGAAGATCGAGAAGCCACATACTCCTGAATTCACTCCAGAATTCATCGAGAAGCTCCGCGGGAAGAAGACAGACCTCGCAGGGCTCCGTGAGATCATCCGTAGCGAGATCACGACCAAGAAGGAATCTGACACACGAGCCAAAGATGAAGATACACTCATGCAACAGATGCTCGAAGTTGCAACATTCGAAGTCGGACCTGAGCTCCTCGCGAATGAAATCGACCAGCTCTTCCGAGAACATAGTGCCAACCTCGAACAGCAAGGATACAACATGAAGATGTACCTCGATCACCTGAAGAAGTCAGAAGAATCATACAAGGACGAAGTCGTGAAACCAGAGGCAGAGCGCCGACTCAAGGCTGAGCTCCTCCTCCGAAAAATCCGTGAACTGAAGGGAACAGAGGCGACTGATGAAGAGATCAAGTCAGAAGTAGAAAAAGTCATTGCTCAATATGAGAATGAAGCCGTCGTCACCCGCCTCCGTGAGAAACTCATTCCAGGCGATGCATACTATGAAGATATCAAGAATCGTCTCGCATACCGGAAAGTCGTCGATACGTTTTTCGAATAGGATCTTTTGATAAAATCTCTCTTACTTCTCAAGAGAGATTTTTTTGTAAATACTTTTGAATAAATTACATAAAGGTCAATATATTCACCTTTTTTTCACTGGATGAGATTTGATAAAGCATATTTCTTTCGTATAATTGCGCGGATTTTTTGGGTATGTCCATATATTCATTCTCTCCTATCTAATGAAACTCCAAGTATCGTACCAGGTATAAATACTATCTTCGATCATTATTTATACCTCATAATTCATAATTTATCGTTCACTCCATGTTCTCTCTCATAACCAAAATATTCGGTGATCCTTCCGAAAAGAAGCTCAAGAAATACCAAAAAGATCTCGATGCTATCAAAGAATTCGAAACCAAACTCCAGAGTGAAATCCAGACAATCGAGGAAGTTCAGGCAAAGACCCATGCATTCCAGTCTCTCTTCGAAGGGCTCGATATAGGAAATATTGATGATCAGAAAAAAATCCGTGAGACACTCGAATCCATCAAGCATGAGGCATTTGCACTCCATCGTCGAGCATGTTCCCTCATATATGGGAAAATGTTCGACTTCGGGAATGATCGCAAGATCGAGTGGAATATGATCCCCTACGATGTCCAGCTCATCGGTGCTCTCACGCTCCATGATGGCAATATCGCTGAGATGCGCACAGGTGAAGGGAAAACTCTCGTTGCAACTATCGCAGCGTATTTCAATGCCCTTATTGGAACACCTGTCCATATCGTCACAGTGAATGATTATCTCGCCCGTCGTGATGCGATGGAGATGTCGATCATCTATGGGGCACTTGGACTCACAACCGGTGTCGTCACTCACGGACAGAGCTTCGAACAGAAACAGGCAGCCTACAGCTCAAATATCGTCTATGCGACAAACAATGAACTCGGATTCGACTACCTCAGGGATAATATGGCTGTCACTCGAGAACGTCGTGTCATGCAGAAAAAATGGTTCGCCATTGTCGATGAAGTAGATTCAATCCTGATTGATGAAGCAAGAACACCGCTCATCATCTCGGCACCTGACTCAGAGCCTACAACCAAGTATCCGAGATTTGCCGCCTTCGCTCGATCGCTCCAAGAAGAAAAAGACTACAAAATCGATGAAAAACAAAAAACAGCGACTCTCACAGAAGATGGAATTAAAAAAGTAGAGGGATTTCTCGGCGTAGATAATATCTATGTGAGTCAGCACTTCAATGATATTCATCACGTCGAGAATGCTCTGAAGGCAAGTACAGTCTATAAAAAAGATATCGACTACCTCGTCCGAAATAATGAGGTCCTTATCATCGATGAACATACTGGTCGTGTACTTCCTGGTCGTCGTTATTCTGATGGCCTCCATCAGGCAATTGAAGCCAAGGAAAATGTCACGATTCAACAGGAATCGAAGACACTTGCGAGCATCACGTTTCAGAATTATTTTCGTCTCTATCCAAAACTCGCAGGAATGACCGGAACTGCGAAGACAGAGGAAGAAGAATTCTACAAGATCTATCACCTCGAGGTCATCACAATCCCAACGAATAAACCAATCAAGCGTATCGATCGTGGAGACCTTCTCTTTAAGACAGAAAAGGGGAAATTCGCCTATGTCGTCAAACTCATCAAGGCACTCCATGAGAAGTGACAACCAATCCTTGTAGGAACAGTATCGGTTGCAAAAAGTGAATACCTCTCCAGTCTCCTCGAGAAAGAATGAGTCCCTCATGAGGTCCTCAATGCGAAGCAAGATGCTCGAGAAGCAGATATTATTGCTGCGGCTGGTCACTATGGATCAGTCACCATAGCGACGAACATGGCAGGACGTGGAACAGATATTAAGATCGATGAACGTGTCAGAACCCTTACATGAACAGTCAAGGTCGATGGCGCCGCTGGAGCTCAGGAATATCCACTCTGAGGACTCTATGTCATCGGAACTGAGAAACATGAAACACGACGTATCGATAACCAACTTCGCGGACGTTCTGGACGTCAGGGTGATCCATGACTCTCCCAGTTCATGCTCTCACCTCAAGATGATATCATGCGTATTTTCGGTGGAAATAAGCTCTTCGCAATACTTGCAAGCTTTGAATCCCATCCTGAATGAGACCCTCTCATCGAGAGCAAGATGCTCATGAAGAATATTACGACGATTCAGAAACAGGTTGAATGACGCAATTTCGATATACGAAAACATATCCTTGAGTACGATGACGTACTCAATCATCACCGCCTTGCAATCTATGCACGTCGAAATCGTATTGTGGAAGGGGTCGATATCCATAGTGAGACGATGAATATGCTCGAAGGAGAGGTGGATCGTATTGTGAGCGTTGCACAAGGAGAAGACAGAGAAGTCATGTTCGAAGGACTCACTCGAGTGATCGAAGGACTCAATAGCTTTACTGAGAGTGCTTCAGGACTGACCACTGATGATTTTGGAGGACTCTCGACATTCGAAGAAATCATGGAACGTTCTCTTTCTCTACTCTCTGGAAAGATCGAAATACTCAGAAATACTGGAACCGAAGAGGAATTCGCAGAATTCGAGCGACGACTCACTCTTGCTGCTATCGATGAACTCTGGATATCCCATATTGATAGTATGGCACACCTTCGTGAAGAGGTTGCTTTCGAGTGATATGCTCAGAAAAATCCACTCGTCATCTACAAGGAAAAAGCATATGCGAAGTTTGTGAGTCTTATCGAAACTATCTGACTCAGAGTCACCAAATGACTCCTGACAGCAAAGGCACGAGAGGGAGTAGAAGAAGTCAATCTCGAGGAAACTCTTCTTGCAAAATATGCAGAATCAGCAGAAGAGCATTTTGATATGAAAGCTGTGAATTCTGCAAGTCATATGGGACATACTGAGTATGATGAGACTTCTGGAGAAGAAGATATCCAAATCGTGAATGCGAATGAAAAAAAACAAGAATACGCATGAGTTTGACGCAATGACCCATGTCCATGTGGAAGTGGAAAAAAATTCAAACAATGCCATGGAAAATAGAAAATGACTTTTCCAACTATTTATACTCTAACTTTATCGCATGCACGAGTCCTCCGAAATATTCGAGACCATAGAGCTCAATGAAGGAAATAAGACGCTCCGCGAACTCACCTCATTTTTCCGTGACCTGATCATCATACTTCTCTTTGTCTTATTTATTCGAATGTTCCTCATCACTCCTTTTCAGATCAATGGGAGTTCTATGGAGACAAGTTATCACAATGGAGAATATATTCTCGTAAATAAGTTCTCCTACCTGAATCTCCCTGTTTCCTACGCTTCAAATGAATCAAGCGATAGTTTCCTTATACAGGCAGAAAAATTCATTCTCTCTCGTCTCCCTGTCCATGTAGGCGATCCTGTCCGTGGTGATGTTGTCGTCATCACTCCGCATGCAGATGAGAAACGTGAATACTATATCAAGCGTGTCATCTGACTTCCAGGAGATACAATCAAGTTCGAAAGTGGTGAAGTATACATACAGAAAGCAAGTGACTCTGGTGAATTCATCAAACTGAATGAGGCCTACCTTTCTCCTTCGAATAAAGGAAATACTCGCCTCGATGTTGATATTCACCAGAATATTTTCCAGATACCTCTGGGATACTATTGGGTCATGGGAGATAATAGGAATAATTCGGCAGACTCACGCCAGTGTTTTCAGAACTGTATGGGTAAGAGTGAGCCTGCACATTTTATCGCCCGAAAAGATATCATCGGTACAGTTCTCCTCGATTTTGGGTACTTCAATATCATCGAAGACGGCGGACTCCTCAAAAATGGAAAAATGTCCTGGACACACCCTCCAAGGCTTCTCAATCATCCAAAAAATGCAACTTACCCAGAATTGAACTAATATCCTATGTTTCTCCTTGTCGACAAACCCTACTGATTAACGAGCTTTGGTGTCCTTCGAAACATCAGAAAGAAATATACTACTAAAAAAGTGGGGCACACAGGAACTCTTGATCCTCTTGCTACAGGACTCCTTCTCATCGCAACGGAGTGAAGTACCAAACTTATTCCTGAAGTGAATACAGCCAAGAAGCGGTACACATGTACCGTTCGTTTTGATGGGAAATCGGACTCTCTTGATGCTGGAACTGAGATAATCTCTACTGATTACTCATGATTTCAGGAACGTTCGATCGAAGAATTGACCGAATTTCTCCTTCATCAGAAGAAACAAATGCCACCAAAATACAGTGCACTTCATATAGGATGAAAGCGAGCATATGATCTTGCTCGAAAGGGTGAGTCATTCGAACTCGATGAACGAACTATAGAAGTCAGCGATGTACTAATAGAGTCAACGGATTTTCCAACATCAATTACCTTGAGCCTCACACTCTCTTCTGGAGCATATGTTCGATCATTTGCTCCCATTCTTTGATCTTTTTTCGATGTAGCAGGATGATACATCAGCATGCTTCGTCGGACGCATATATACCTCGAAAATGGCGTCACCTTGAATGAAGATATGATAAAAAATTTAGATGTTATTTCAGAAATATCCTATAGTACGCTTTTTCCTACAATTCATACTATTAAAATATCAGAATATGAATATATCAATGCTTTGAATTGAGCAAATCTTATCCTCTGAAATAGCGCTACTCCGAAAATGGGTGATCGTTATTTTCTCAAGTATAAGAATGAAATTGTCTCCCTCTGTATGTTCAATGGTGAAACTTATACAATTCTGAAAAATAAAATATAATCTTCACGAAAAATTTACAGAAGAAACTTGCATTCTTCACCTTTCCGAGTAGTCTCTCGCCAATGAAGTGCATGTATCGGAATATCATCCTCATAATTATCCTCTTCGTCTTCAGTCAACTCGTATGAGTGACTTTTTCATATGCTGAAAGTGGATCAAACCTCTACGGGAAATTCGAAAGAGTCGTGAAGAAACTTGATGAAACAAAGAAAGTCACACTCGATGATGACTCTGCATCAGGAAAGATTTTCAGCTGATCAGGGAAAGATAGTGATGATACCTGAACGGGTGGTACAGATGAAACAAGTTCTGGTTCACATACAGCTATCGAAAAATGAATTGAGGATTTCTATTCCAAGCTCGTACTTGAGACCTACAAAACACAGTTCAAAAAAAATCTCAAAGACCTCGATGCTACCCTAAAAAAAATCTATCCAGAAAAGGATGATCGAATTGAAGCCTATAAAAAGATCAAGCAAACCTATGAGACGCTTTTGAAAAATATTCGAGAAAATACGAGTACATCTCTGAATAAGAAACAGCTCAAGATCTATGAGGAAAGTATTACATATCTCATAGGACTCATTACTCAACGAATCGGTACTCTTGAAGGGTAAAAACATTTGCAAAGCGAGGGTATTTCTTATAATACACATATCATATCCCTCTTCTCTATGCATGCAGATCTCTCACTGTGGATCAAGAAAATACTCCTCCTTCTCACAATCCTTGCTGGGATCTATGTCCTCTATATCCTTTCCCCCATTGTCCTGATGCTCATAGTATCAGGATTTTTCACGATCCTCATGAGTCCACTGGTTGATGAAGGAGAAAAACGTGGAATTGACTCTTGGATCACCGTCATTGCTATCTATATCGTGATATTTCTTCTCTGAAGTATTGTTATCGGGACATTGATACCGATTGTGATTGATTATGTAAGTGTTACAGCAACGCTTGTGAAGAATTGGGTAACCAATGCACAAGGCATTTACCTCAAAGAGTGAATTTCAGGATTTCATTTCCATCCATATATAGAGAAGATTATACTTTTCGTTCTCGGAAAGGATAATATCGAGCACTCCCTCGACATTATCAAACAAAATGCAGGAAATATTCAATCAGTCGTGACGAGTCAGATATCCTCACTCACGAGTGGCGGTATATCGATCGTCAGTGCTGTGAGTGGAGTCGTAGCGAACTGGGTACTCATCGCAATTACCACATTCCTCATGGTATTGGAGAGGAGAGTTATTGGGAAATTCATCCTCGACATTACCCCATCGAAGGTCGACCAGTATATAGCGAATCACTACTACTCCGTCCAGCGCGTCTGCAATGCCTGGATCAAGGCAACACTTCTCCTCGGTGTGAGCATCTTCATTATCACCTATATCGGACTCTCCCTCGCGGAGCTTATATTCTGATTCTCTACAGGGAAGACTTTTACTCTCGCACTCATCGGAGGTATCATGGAATTCATCCCCTATATATGACCGATTATGGCGTTCATCCCTGCCTTTATCATTGGGCTCGGGATCAGCTGGAAAGCAGCATTCGTGATCATCGGACTCTACATCGCGATCCAGTTCACCGAGAACAATTTCCTCGTTCCGAAGATCATGAGCAAAGCCCTCGACCTCTCTCCTTTTCTCGTCTTCGTCGTAATGCTCGCAGGCGCCTCGCTCGGTGGCATCCTCGGTATCATCCTCGCAGTCCCGATCGCAGGAGTAGCTCGTGTGATCTATGGAGAATACCGCAAGGGGAATACTCCTTCAACTCCTCATCCAATAGCTGTGGTTCCAGATATTCAGACAGAAACACTTCGAAAACCACGAACGAAGAAATCCCTCCCCAAAGATGAAAACTAGAGAAAAAACAAAAAAACTTTTGACAACCACGAGAGAAAAAATATTATCAACACATATCTTCGAATATGCAAAAAATCCATAGCTCTACATTCTGTTATTTCTTCTTCTTTCAGGAGTCACTGAAGGAAAGATTTATGTAGTTTAGAGATTTTCTAGAATATATACACTTCTCCTTCAGTGAAAGCTGGAGGAGTTTTTTATTTTATAAGTAATCTAATAATGAGCTTTAGTATTTCTGCAAGAAACAATAATGAATACATACCGATACCTGTAAATCCAGTAACATGAAATGCATCATACACCTGAGTGTATTTTCTTACAGAAAGTTCTTTTGAAAAAGTGGTATGATGCCTAGACCGAATTCAACGTCCCCACTATCTTCCATGAGATATATCGTGAAAAAGATCTAGGAGACAAGTTATAGATTGACTCAATATCGATACTCTACTGAGTACTTTGGATGAAGTCATAAATTCACCTGAGCGTATTGATTATCATTGATCAATTTATAGTGAATTACTCTCCCGATTAGAGGAACTTGAAAAACTATGAATACTCGCTCGTACCTGAGTAAATGAACAAATTACTATTTGAACATGATATTTTAATAGTCATCTCTGTCGTACTGAAAGATATACTTGATCAAGAAATATACCCAAATATAGACTGAATTATGAATGAATATTAAGAATGTTTTTTACATGAAATTCCCCAAACATAGAAGAAGTTCTTTCTCTTCTTAATCAAGAACAACGAGCTACCTTATATAAACTTTGATACAACTCAATAGTTAATCAATGAATCTACTCAGATGAAATTGCCAAAAGATTAGCTCAAACTATGAGGAATATTTGAGGCTGAAAAAATATATCTACAAAATATTCAAAAGTAATTTACTGAAAAGTAACTAACTGATGTGCAATGGAAAATAAATATACAATTCCAGATATTAATATATCATAACATGAACTTTCTTTTAAAAAAATACAACTACTGTTACCCGCACTTTCTCTGAAGGATGGGTTTTTCGTATTTTATCTAAAGTGATAAGAAATGATGAACTCCTTCTTCAGAGGGAGTTTTTATTTTCTATCTTTATTGATTATGGCACATTTTACTCCATGAAGGAATACTCATCTTGATAGTGCTCTCGACCTGATTAGTCCTCATTCACCAGAAATAGCTGGAACAATAGAACTCTGGGAAAGTGGAAAAGTCGCAGAGTACCTAATAAGAAGATGAAGACATCGAACATTTTTATTGCTTCATAGATCTGGATCAGACGAGTTGGTTGCTCACATATGAACGACTGGAATTCTCACATGATGACATAAACTCCCATTCACAACTCGAGTGGATAAGATATTCTCTCAGATACAGATATAGACCTCTGAATCTCAGATTTCATAATACAATACTTTCGGAAAATAGAGTATGGTAAAATATGAATTATTTGATTTTCGGTCGATGAGCTCAAGAATCACTCACATATCCACTAGAGTCGTAACCAATAGACGAAAAAAGATATCTAAAATTTATTTCAAAAAATAATGATCACTTCTAAAAATAATTCTGGACTATACTACTACCTATTTCTTCTCTGAGGAATGGATTTTTAGTATTTTGAATTCCAAAATATCATCAAACTCCTTCTTCAGATGGAGTTTTTTATTTGCAATTTTATTATTTAATTTATAATATATTTATGTGAGTCATTTGAATATTCGGACATCTGTGAAAACACTGACCAGATATAGTAGACACTCGTGGACTTCTTGATTGAACTGGGCATTCTCTTGTTTGAATCTGAGAAGGAGATCCCATGCCAAAAAATCTTGCTATGGCTATAGTATTTGTAAATATATCAAGAACATCTTCTCTTGTTGAGGAACTCATCCATCTCTGAATTCCCATTATCAACTGTTGTGGCATAATGAGCACCACTCCGAGATTATCATGGAACGATACCACTAACATTCACTTCTTATTCTGACCTGGATCTTCTGAAGATCTCAAACTTGCGATAGCAGGAAATAGGAATTCTCCTACTGTAGATCAGATTATCTATAATGCACGAAGACAAACTATACAAATAATCGAAACTGACCAAGAGGAACAAGATCGAGCAATGGCAGTTACTCAATGATTACCACATTATGCTACTCTACTTCATAATCTCAGTGTTCGGGAATGAAAAATCATATCAAAAACGGAACCAAGTACTATTGCTGATATGATTCAACTAAATCCATACTCTACGAATGTATTCTCAGTATTTCATGACAAGCTTTCTCGTTGAATACCCTTATGGAGAGCATTTCTCGAAACCGTACAAGAGTTCCAGAATCAATGGAAACCTAATGGAAAAGGATTCAGTACTCCAAACTTTGATAGAGTTTTATCAGCTGCGGGGAATTTTCAAGAGATCATTATAGTCGATAATTCTCCGAAACAGATTATTACTAAAGCAAGTCCTGTATTAGTTAGATTGATAGATAAATCTCGTAGAAACTAGACCATCACCTGACTCTCTATCTCCATCAATATCCGCTCGATCACCTGACGATCGTTCCATGGGATAGATCATTTCTGTGTCACTTGGACGGTCTCAGCACCTTTCCCTGCTGCGAGGAGGATATCTCCAGGATGGAGCATGAGAAGAGCGGTACGGATAGCATCCTCACGATCTGGAATGATCCAGAAATTCTTCCCTTCCTTTCGCTTGATCCCGATAGAGACGTCACGGATGATCGCAAGTGAATCCTCAGTATAGGTATCATCATCGGTCAGGATGATGACATCGGAGAGGATATCGACGATACGTCCCATTTTTGGTCTCTTGGTCTTATCTCTGTCACCCGTCGCCCCGAAGAGAGTGATAATCCGCTTGGTTCATTCGATCTTCTTCAGTGTTTCGAGGACGCTTCTGAGGGATTCCTCGGTATGAGCATAGTCAACAAAGATCTTTGCCCTGCGGAGGTTCGGGACTTCCTCGAGACGACCAGGAACACCTCCGATGGTACGCATCGTCTCTTGGATCGTCGCGATATCGACTCGCTGAGACATGAGGACTGAACTCGCAGCAAGAATATTCATGACATTGAAATCTCACTGGAGTCTTGAATCGATATGGAAGTTATTCGATGCCATCCGGATATCGAAAGAAATCCCTGTATCGGTCATAGTCACGTTCTCGGCTCGGAGCTGGGCAGATGGAGAAAATCCGAATGTGTAGACATTATCGAGGACAATATCTCGCGAGAGAAATCGAGAAGCATATTCGCAATCAATATTCACGACTCCCACTTTTTTGATGTTCTTTCGGATACCGTACTTGTAGAGATTCTTGAAGAGGAGGAGCTTGGTATTCACATAGTTGTCCATCGTTTTATGGAGATCGAGGTGATCTTGACTGATATTGGTGAGTACTGCGACATCATAGCGAAGTCCATAGACACGATTGTAGTAGAGCGCATGGCTCGAGGTCTCCATGACGAGATAGTCACACCCAGCATCGCGAGCACGACGGATAAAGTTCCATACAACAAATGGTGAAGGGGTCGTCATCTTCGAGGTGTTCTCTGTCTCTTCCCCGTTGATAATCATATTCACCGTCGAGAACATAGCGACCTTTTTTCCACTGGCAAGGAGTCACTTGGCGACGATATTCGATGTGGTCGTCTTCCCCTTGGTTCCCGTGATACCAATGATTGTCATCTCCCGTGCAGGGTTGCCAGAGAGCGTATACGCAAAAATCCCTCGTACATAGTGGTAGAAGATTCGGATCGGGGAATCGAGTGCTACAATTTTATGAAAAGAAAACATGGAAATATAGTTGTTGGTTGCTTGTTACTGGTTGCTAGAAAATTCATACATATTCATACTCATCTATTTGCTATCTGCTCATGCCCCCCC
>JANPGO010000067.1:0-19126 GCA_031423995.1 Candidatus Altimarinota bacterium
TTTTTTCGCGATCCCGACTGCCATGAGCCACATAGGAATCAGCGGGAGAAATGGAGAAAGCAGTGGATGGCTGGTGGGAACCTCGATGATATCGTCATAGAGGTCTGATCGATGTTCTTCTCCAGCGGTGATGACTCCGAGCACTATTCCATTGCGAGCCTTGATCTCCTTGATATTGGATTCGGTCTTATCACGCAATACTCCCTTCAGGTTCAAGACAATACACGGCATATCAGGACGAATGAGTGCAAGAGGACCATGCTTCAATTCTCCTGAACTGTAGCATTCTGCATGAAGATAGGATAACTCCTTCAGCTTCAAGGAACACTCAGCAGCGGTTCCATAGAGGAGATTACGTCCGAGAAAGAAGAAATTCTGATACTTCGCATATTTCTCGATGAGTGGATTGAGCTTATTGGTATCATTGAGTTCTTCATGGAACTTAGAGGGGAGTTCTTTCATCTTGCGAATGATCTCTCGCGCATCCTTCACCTGGAGGTCTCGCTTGAGTCCGAGTGAGAGTGCCATAAGCATGAGAACGGCGAGTTGTCCGATAATGTTTTTCGTCGATGCCACTCCGACCTCCACACCTGAGTGAGTATAGAGCCCCATATCACAGGCACGAGCGATCGTCGATCCGACCACATTCACGATACCGAAGGTGAGACAACCCTTCTCCTTCACCATCTTCACACTCTCTCGGACATCCGCGGTCTCTCCTGATTGCGACATGAAGATATAGAGTATCTTCTTCGATGGGAGGAAGGTATCATAGAGAAATTCGCTACTGATGCGAACATCAGAGGGAAGATGCGAGAGTTCCTTGAACCAACTCGATCCGACAACTCCTGCGAAGTAACTCGATCCCGATGCGATGATCTCGATCCGATCGATATCCATATCACTAAGTGCGTCGAGTGTCTCATTGGTGATCGTCTCCGTCTCGAAGTTGATCCGACCTTTGAGTGCATTCATAAATACTTCTGGAATTTCATTGATTTCTTTCTCGGTGAAGGTATCGAAGTTCCCAATGGTTGCGGTCTGGAATTCATCCGTGATCTTCTCACTCGCCCTCATGACCTCTTCCCCGAGGGAAAATATCGAATACTTTCCTCCCGTGATGCGGATGACCTCATGATCCTCGAGGGTCACGAATTCTGTCGCTACTCGTGAGACGGCATTGATATCTGATGAGAGGAATGTTCCACCATCCCCGACTCCGACGATCATCGGACTTCCGAGCTTCGCACCGATCAGCGTATCGGGATATTCTCGATCGATCACGACGAGGGCATAGGCACCAACCAATCGACTCAGTACTCGTTCGAAGGTCGAGAGGAGGTCGTCTCTATACATGTCTTCGAGGAGCTTCGCAACGACTTCCGTATCCGTCTCACTATAGAACTGGTATCACTTCTTCTGGAGTTCTTCCTTCAATTCATGATAGTTCTCGATGATCCCATTGTGCACGACGAAGAATCGCATATCACTCGAATAGTGTGGGTGTGAGTTCTTCTCTGTGACTCCACCATGGGTTGCCCAACGAGTATGAGCAATTCCAGTGATATATGGACCATCTTTCTTTCCATTTTTCTCAACCTTGGTGGCGAGGTTCGAGACTTTTCCGACCGCTTTCTCGAGAAATATCTCTCCCGAAGCCGAGAGGGCGACAAGCCCAGCAGAATCATAGCCTCTATATTCGAGGTTACGCATTCACTCGACGAGGAGCGGAACGGGATTATTCTGGCCATTATAGGCAAATATTCAGCACATAGATTGGATGTGGTTAGTGGAATAGTGATTGGTTCATGGAATATTTCGACGTATCCATTCTCTCAAGACAGAGAAAAAAGTCAAAAGAGACATGTCCGAACTGTTCAGTAGAGAAAACTCAATTTCAGCTTCAGAAAAGGTTTCTCTCTACAGTTCCGAGGAAAATGATTTGCAATTTTGTATGATTCGTCGAGAATGAATATTCATTTATTTCTCATTTTTCTCTATGCGCAAATTCCTTCTCGGATTGGTAGTCGTTCTTGGAACCGGAATATTCAGTTCAGTATTTGCAACTATATCAGCCCCATCAAATATGAATACTCTATGGCAAGGGTATACTGGTGGACAATTCATAGGTGTACTCGGTTGGACAGACAATTCCAATAATGAGTCAGGATTCGAACTCTATCGATCGAATAATACTGGATCCGTCGGTACTAAGGTGCAAAATCTCCCTGCTAATACCACAAGTACTGTTGTCTACAGTGGAGGAACGAATTGTCGATATAGCTTCTACAGCGTTCGTTCATACAGAAATTTCGTTTGGGTGAGTCGACTTGGTCTCGTGGCGAATATGGTAGAATATTCTTCATTTTCGAATCCTACGCTCGTCGTGAACAATTCATGATCAATCTGTTATTAGTACTTTTTCTCGAAATCCCCTCACTGAGGGGATTTTTTATTGAAATATTTGCTTTTTTTTCAAGTATTATGCTACAATCATGGAATAATAAATATAAAACTATGGAAATCGTTCTGCTCATACTCTGTCTCTGTATCGTACTCTCCTTCGAATTCGTGAATGGGATGAATGATACGGCAAATGCTATCGCTCCCGTCATCTACAGCCACTCCCTCGATCCACGTCGCTCGGTCATCATCGCTGCAGTATTGAATTTTCTCGGTGTCATGTTCTGAGGTATTGCGGTTGCAATGAGTATTGTCCATCTCCTCCCGCTCAGCATAATCGTCAACCAGAGTTCAACCTTCGGTGTAGTGCTCGTCGTCTCAATACTTATTTCTGCGATTATATGGGATCTCGGTGCTTGGTACCTCGCACTTCCTGTCTCGAGCTCGCATGCACTCATCGGGTCAATACTCGGCGTCAGTATTGCGATCATGTATTCTTCTATGGGTGTCGGATTCACGCCACACTGGTCCAAAGCCCAGGAAGTCATCATCGGACTCCTCATCTCTCCGATGATCGGATTCGGACTCGCACTCATCCTCATCTATATTGCTCATATCGTGCTCAGAAAACGAGAATACTTCAAGGCGCCCTACTGGTCATGGGATAAGCCAAATCTTGCAATGCGCTCAGTCCTGATCGGTGCATCAGGGCTCGTGAGCTTCATGCATGGAAAAAATGATGGTCAGAAAGGCGTCGGTATAGCCACTCTCATCCTCGTGACGCTCATTCCTGGAAGCTTTGCAATCGATCCAAGTATTGATACAGATATTGCTCGAAAAGAACTCTTACGCAATAATATAAGCACTATATCTTCACAAATAGATCAGGTGGATGCAAATACTTTCAATGATAGTAGTGATGCACTGGCGGTGATACAGATAAAAAAGGATATACTTGCACTCGATGAAACCATAAAGATAACGCCAATAGATAAACTCAGTATTCGAAAACATATACTCAGTATCAAAGACTCCTATTCAAATATGAACGGCCTCAAGGGTACTGGTATTATTCCGAGTGCCAATGCCAGTGATACTACATACAAAATTCTCGGTGATATGAAGAAGTGAATCGATTCACTTGGGGGATATACTGACTATGTACCATGGTGGATTATTACACTTGTCTCGATCGCTATTGGTTGTGGTACAATGGTGGGATGGAAGCGGATCGTGAAGACCATCGGAGAAAAAATCGGAAAGTATAAGATGAACTATTCCCAGGCAGCATCCTCGGCACTCGTCACCGCGGGTGCGATCGGTATGGCTTCTGGTCTCGGGCTCCCCGTCTCGACGACTCATATCATGTCATCGAGTGTCGCTGGCACCATGGTCGAAGAGCATGGATGGAAAAATGGTGTTGATCCACATATGATCAAACATATCCTCCTCGCCTGGGTCCTCACCATGCCGACAACGATCGTTCTCGCAAGTGCCATATTCCTCTTCCTGAAATGGATATTTGTATAGTAATATTCGTAAGAATCCCCCAATTTGGGGGATTCTTTATGTATGGGGTAAATATATTTCTGGGCAAGATCTTTTCTCTTGCATTTTGTTTTTTGGGGATACAATCCAAGTCAAAATTATTCATTTTTTCAGTACCCACTTTTCATTCAGAAAGTATGCTCCCACCTCACGTCTACTTCGATGAAGCCATCTTCCAGAAAGAACTGGAACTGCTCTTTCGAGGTGGACCTGGGTATGTCGGACATGCGGGAACCGTACCGAAAATCGGAGACTACCACACGCTCAAGCAGGAGTACAATGGTCGGATGCTCGTACACAATAGGGCAGGAATCGAGCTCATCTCGAATATCTGCCGTCACCGTCAAGCAATCATACAGAAAGGAGATGGGAATACGAAACATATCACCTGTCCCCTCCATAAGTGGTCTTGGAATCTCCAGGGTGAGATGCAGGGGGCTCCACATTTTGGGACCAATCCTTGTATGCATCTGCGCACATGGTCTCTCGAGAACTGGCGATGACTTCTCTTCTCTGGGAAGCATGATATCGCGAAGGATCTCGCAGATGTCGGGTATGCTGATGTCATGAATTTCGAATCGTATCGATACCATCATAGCGAATATCACACCTGTCACTACAACTGGAAGAGCTTCATGGAGGTCTATGGGGATGACTATCATGTTGCTCCATTCCATCCATGACTCTCGAAGATTATCACGATGAAGGATCTCAAAGTCGTCACAGGAGAAAACTGGCATATACAGACAGTATGAGCTGGGGAACACCTCGAAGCCAAGGCGACTCCCATCTATGAGGCATGGCGATCGAAATGCCTCGAGCACGGGAATGGAAAACTCCCTGAATATGGTGCCATCTGGTTCGCCTACTACCCGAATATCATGGTCGAGGTCTATCCCTATACGATCACGGTCTCAACCCTCCATCCCATCTCTCCGACTGAGACGATAAATATGATCGAGTTCTTCTACCACCATGATGTCAGTGAGGAACTCATACAATCTGAGCAAGCTGCCTATATGGAAACGGCAATAGAAGACGATGATATCGCCGAACGTATGGATACTGGACGGGGTATACTCATGCAAGAGGGGAAAAACTGGTGACACCCAGAAAATGAACTCTCGGGACCATACCATCCCCATCTCGAGGCAGGGACTGGGCATTTTATGGAGTGGTATAAGGGGAAAATACTATAAATATTCAGATATTACTGTACTCCTGATATCGAAAATGAATTATCATTCGTGTATACAAATGGATTATCACCACAGGATGGTAATCTCAGTATTTCTCATACTTTATGTCTCGTCGCGGGAGTAAAAGGAAAGAGTGGTTTTCCTGTTATACGAGCGATAGCAACTCCCATCGGAAAAGCTGATTGTTCGTGAGGATTTTTCCCATGTGAATAAACAATAATTGAAGTATGATTTTGGATCTTTTGTGCGAGATTATGAGCATCTCATGTCAGATTTGTATGCTGTCCGATGGTTCATATAGGAACATCGTGTCAAGCAGTGGGTTGTTCAAAATCACCTTCACCAGGTTGAACTACCCAAACTGCAGGATGGTCTGGAAAGTATGTATGCTTCACCTCCACATCTTTTGCATCTGGTCGATCTTTTGTTAGAAGTGTTGCGATATCAAAATCTCAAAGGCTATCTGTTTTCATTCTTCGGAGATATCTGAGAGATTTAGCACTATCTCTCATATCATCTACAACAATGGTTTTTCAGAGATTCTCATCTTGAGTATCAGGAATAGATTGAAATGTCTCAATGATGCTTCATTGATTATCTTTTTGGTATGACTGAAGTCCAATAAATCATAATGGAAGACCGAGCTCATGAGCAATAAGCTCAGCAATAAAACACCCTCACTTCGAAAGTCACACCACTCTTGTATAGTGTATTCAGGATTCTTTAATTTTTTTTGCAAGTCATTTTGCTAAAGCTATATACTGTTCCCAAGTATAGTACACTCGAAAATGAAGTCCTTGTTCAGGAATCTTCTCTCCTCTCCATGGCTCACCTATACGATAGGATGGCCTCAATACATCAGGAACATCATTAAAATAATTGAGGTATGCAAGCCCATCTTGCGCAGCACTGAAGCCAGGTGTTGTCGAATTCATAATGGTATTATAAATAATCTATGAAGTATTTATAATTAAAATATATATTTATACAAATGTTTTTACTTATTTATATACTATAAAATATTTTCATAATTTTATTTTGACTTAAGTCAATAAAGAAATATAACTACTGAGTTTGTTACTATTTTTTCGTATGCAACTTGATCGCTATCTTCCGAAATGAGATTCTGGTATTCTCGTAAGATCACATAACCCATGAGTACCCGAGTATGTGAGACGTCAAAATGATCTCCCCGTGGATGTGGTCATCGGACTCATGTACGGAGATGAAGGAAAGTGAAAAATAGTCGATAGTATAGGATCGCATGGGGTGCGATTTAATGGTGGACATAATGCTGGCCATACGCTCGTAGTAAATGGCATTCACTATGATCTGCATATCGTTCCATCGTCTATAGTTTCTGAAAACAAACTCGCTATCATTGCTCGTACGTGTGTCGTAGGACTCGATCTACCCAAACTCAAAAAAGAAGAAGATGGGTGGACAAGATTTGAAACCTCAAATGATGGAGGTATTGTGTGTAAACATACTCTCGATGAACTCAGATGAAGAGATAAAAATTGAGCACTAATTCGTGCATGAGTATTTCCTGAACTCGAGCAAGTCAGCTCAAAATGAGTCAATCCAGATGGAAGGCTTTTTATCAGTAGATATGCTCCACTTATCGGAGTACATCATGTCTTTCTGGATGCACTTTCTGAAGAAGTACGATGAAGAATCTGAGCTCAAAAAATCGGATCAACCTGAAGTGGGATCGCTCCAGCTTATGGAAAAACTTATAAGATCATCGAGCAGGCACTCGGTCATACAGATTGAGGAAATGAGGAATATGCATCTCTCGCAAAAGAGCTTGAGCGACTCAATAATGCAAGGAAGGATATAACTATAGGGCTTGCACTTTCTGATACAGATACATATCTTTCTTTTGTTGAATACGAATGGAATATAATGAAGAAATATTTTCCAAACATCTCATTCGACGAAATAAAAAGAGAACAAACAAGGCAAATTGCTCATCTTCGCCAGAAAATCAGTTTTGGACAGATTATACTCTGAGATGAAAAAGAGAAAATATCTCAAGTAATACAAAGAGGAGAACGTATCACTGGGGAATGAGCCCAGGCAGCACTCATCAGTGAAGAACAGTCTATCTGGTGAACTCAATCAAATGCAAATATACGAACCTTCTGTGAGGCAACTGGCATCGCTCCAGAACAGATTGCCAATATATTTGCTGTGATGAAGCTCCCTCCGAGCAGTGTCGGCACTCGACCGATAGCTTTCATGAGATATATCGAATCCGAAGTCTTGCAATGATTGAGAGATAAGTACGATGAATACGGGGTGAGCACCGGTCGACCTCGAGATATCGTAAAGATTTCTCTTATCGAGATTGCTCGCGCTGTCTGACTTATCCTCAGTTGAGTGGAGAATACGGGACTTCGAGATCGGATTGTACCTGTTCTTAATAGGGCCGACGGTCTTACGGATTTTGCGAAACTCAGTGATGGGGGCATTCCACTTATTACGAGCTATACCCATCATGTAGAAGCAAATCCTACTCGAGTCTGACTCGTAGATTCACAAGAAAAAATCACCCCTTCTGGACTCCTCAGAAATTATCCATCATGGGAACAAAATAGTCATCCAAGAATGTTCCGTACAACCGAGGAATGATTCCTACAAAGAGATTTGAAGGGTGACTTTACGGTATCAAGAGATCGAATCGGAGAAGCCGTGCACATTCTTGTTGAGCAAGTTCTCGCAGCAATTTTTGAAGGTGATAAGCCACGAGAAGTCATACTTGGTACAGGAAAATGAAGAGAGAACCTCGTACTAATCGATCAAGCATACCCAAAAAGGTAAAGAAGTTTTGAATTTCTATCTCCTTTAGACTCGACGATACTGATTCGAATGAAGTTATCAATAAGTGATATTATATACTAATCTCTGTATTAGAGTAGCTAGCTTTTTCTGAATTTTATTTTTTAGTATAGTATTGTCAAAAGTTTTTGCAGGGATATATTTTTTCGATATAATTCACAGGTTTGGTATATTATTCTATCACCTTCCTCCTTATGCGTATCGATGAAGATATCAAGCTCGACTATGCCGATGTACTCCTCCGTCCAAAACGTTCGACACTCATCTCCCGCAAGGACGTCATCCTCGAACGAGAATTCACATTCTACCACTCACCGAAGGTCTGGCGATGAGTCCCGATCATGACAGCGAATATGGCAACCAGTGGGACATTCTCGATGGCGCGAGCCCTCTCAGAATACAAACTCATCACCACATTTCACAAATACTATACGATCGAAGAATATCGTGAATTTTTCCAGAGTTTTGATAATCCTGACTACATCGCCTACACTCTGGGTATTAGGGATGAGGACCTCAGTCAGCTCAGAGAGATGCAGGATGCAGGACTGATGGCGAAATTCTCCTTTATCTGTCTCGATGTCCCGAATGGCTATATCCAGAGATTTCTCGAGGTGATCCGGCTCGTGCGATCAGAATTCCCTGAACACATCATCATCGCGGGAAATGTCGTGACCAATGAGATGACCGAAGAGATCATCCTCGCAGGGGCCGACATCGTGAAGATCGGGATCGGACCAGGATCAGTCTGCACGACACGGAAGATGACCTGAGTTGGCTATCCTCAGCTCTCTGCAGTGATCGAGTGTGCGGATGCAGCGCATGGAATCACGAGTCCTATGAATGGCAACTGTGGACTCATCATCGCCGACGGTGGACAACAATTCCCGAGCTGTATTGCGAAAGCCTTCTGCGGAGGAGCCGACTGGAATATGTGTGGTAGTCTCTTCTCAGGGTACGATGAGAGTGGCGGCAATCTCATCGAAAAAAATGGAAAACAGTATAAGGAATACTACGGAAGCTCATCGAATAAGGCGCTCCTCGATAACTATGGAAAAAAGGAATCCCATCGGGCAAGCGAAGGAAGATATGTCCTCATGCCGTACAAATGAGCCGTTGGGAATTTTGTCCAGGATCTCTTCGGGAGCCTGAGAAGCACTGGAACCTATATCGGGGCCGCGAAGCTCAAGCACTTCTCGAAGTGTACGACATTTCTCCGAGTGAACCGCCAACTCACTACCTACCTCGAGAAATACGAAGTATAATATGTTTTTGACAAATCTTTCATCATTGATACTATCAGTATTCATATCGGGTGCTATCTCCTAAGTTCTCACTTCTATGATCGGCGCTGATGCTCTCCTCGAAGCCCTGAAATCCGAAGGAACAAAGCAAATTTTTGGCTATCCTGGCGGTGCGATCCTCCCTCTCTATGATCGACTCCCTTTCCATGGTGTCCCTCATATATTGGTGCGGCATGAGCAGGGTGCAGGATTCGCAGCTCAGGGATATGCTCGTGTCACGGGAGATGTGTGAGTCTGTCTCGCGACGTCATGACCCGGTGCGACGAACCTCGTGACGGCTATAGCTGATGCGAAGCTCGATAGTATCCCGATGGTTGCGATCACGGGGAATGTATTTCGTCATCTGATTGGTTCTGATGCCTTCCAGGAGGTTGATACCGTCGGGATCGTCGAACCCATCGTGAAACATGCATTTTTCGTCGACAATGCAGATGATATCACGGCTGTTGTCCATGAAGCCTTTGCGCTGGCTCGATCTGGTCGCCCTGGCCCAGTCCTCATCGATATCACCAAAAACGCACAAGCTGACGAAGTGAAAAATAAAGAAGCTTGTTCCAGTCATTGCGAGGTACGTCGACGATTCCCTGTGACGAAAAACAATCCATATTCCACCATACAGAAACCTGGATCGCCACACTCCGCTGTCGCTTCGTTCGCGATGACAGAGTCATTCCAACTTGCCCAAGAAGCTCTCACATCCGCAAAAAGACCGATAATCATCTATGGACATGGTGTCACTCTCGGGAACGCTCATGCAGAACTTGAGGAATTTCTCGAGAAATCAGGGATCCCAGCGGTATGGACATTTCTCGGAATCGGTGGAGTCGATGAGACGAAGCCAAGACGCTACGGTATGCTCGGCATGCATGGGACGATGGCAGCGAATTTTGCCGTACATAATGCCGATCTGATCATCGGGATAGGGATCCGTTTCGATGATCGAATCTATGGGAAGCTCACAGAATTCCAGAAAGATAAGCATATTATTCACTTCGATATCGACCCTTCGGAATTCGGAAAAAATGTGACAAACTATGCGAGTATCGTCGGGAATGTACAGGAAACCCTTCCTCTTTTCACAGAGGTTTTTTCTCCACAAGAAGAAGAGAGGAAGCACTGGGATGACTGGAACACTCAGATCCAAGGAGTTGATGACAAAAATCCTCTTGAGAAGAATGATGAAGGACGATTCACTCAAGTCTCCGTCATCGATATGCTCTATGAGCTGAAGGGTGAGCGAGATGTCGTCATCGTCGATGTCGGTCAGCACCAGATGTGGGCAGCGCAACGGTTTCGCTCACGATTCCCTCGGACATTCCATGGATCGGGAGGACTCGGAACCATGGGATTCTCTCTCCCGACGGCTATCGGTGCGTGCTATGGGATATCCTCTCTCAAGATTCCAACACTCCAATCCGCCACGGCGGACAACATTCCAACCGTATGGAGCATCTCCTGAGATGGTGGTATCCAGATGAACATCCAAGAACTCGGAACCATCATGGCAGAGAATATTCCCGTGAAGATCATCATTCTCAATAATTCATTTCTCGGAATGGTACGCCAGTGGCAGGAACTCTTCTATAAAAATAACTACGTCGATACTCCGATGAAGAATCCTGATTTCGCGAAGGTCGCCGAAGCTTATGGGATCAAGGGGCTCACGGTAAGAAACCATGAAGAAGCACGAAAAGCACTCGAATACATGAAGGGTT
The DNA here is from genome assembly GCA_031423995.1 of Candidatus Altimarinota bacterium. Taxonomy (GTDB): domain Bacteria; phylum Patescibacteriota; class Gracilibacteria; order BD1-5; family UBA2023; genus STC-74. The sequence continues at coordinate 11,014 of JANPGO010000067.1, forward strand.
ACGATGGACCTATCCTCTGCAACTTCATCGTCGAAAATGAGACCAACGTCTATCCGATGGTACCAGCAGGACAATCCCTCGGAAAAACTCTCTCTGGAAAAGAAGTATAATCCTTATTCCACCTCTCATGCATATCACATATTCGATCACTTCATCATCCATCGACGCTATCCCGAAGGCACTTTCCCTCCTGCGTCGCAGACTCATCCGCGTGACAGACTTTTCGAGTACTACAGACGAATGAGTATTTGACTGTACGATCACAGTCGAGATAGCTGAGTGACATGAGGAACGATTCCAGAAACTCTTCGAAAAAATATATGAAATCGACTCCGTCGAATGGTGGCCAGACACAGAATCATCTGAGTAGAACTGGAGTCTTTTCTTTTCAATATACCAACATTCCCAACTCTCTAACCTTCTCCCCTATGCACTCCTCTATTTTCCCCATTCAAACTGTCACTTTTTCGAATGGTAGCGAGACAGTCCTCCCTGGAGGACGCAAACTCTTCCCCCTTCTCCCACAGGCACTCGAAGGAGTCAAAACCATCGGATTCATCGGTTGGGGATCTCAGGGACCAGCACAATCTCAGAACTTTCGTGATACACTCGCATCCATCGGCAGTGATATCGTCGTGCGTGTCGGACTCAGGGCAGATTCTCCATCGAGAGAGAAGGCACGAGCCGCAGGATTCACCGAAGAGTCAGGAACCCTCGGAGATGTCATCGATGTCGTGAGGAGTGCCGATTTCGTCATCGCACTCATCGCTGATGGTGGGATGGTGAATGAATACAAGACGATTTTCGCGAATATGAAGCCAGGGGCAACACTCGGTCTCTCGCATGGATTTCTGAAGGGGTACCTCGACTCGATCGGGGAGTCATTTCCTGACAATATCGATGTCGTCCTCATGGCACCGAAAGGTATGGGACCGTCTGTACGTCGACTCTATGTCCAGTGAGCAACCACCGATGGTGCAGGGATCAACTCCTCTATCGGAGTCGAGCGAGATGTGAGTGGGAAGGCATGGGATCGAGCTCTCGCCTGGGCCGTCGCGACCGGATCTCCTGTGACCTTCGAGACGACGATGACGCACGAAGTTCGATCTGATCTCTATGGTGAGCGATGAATACTGCTCGGTGGTATCTGGGCAATCGCAGAGGTCACATATGAAGCATTTGTGAAGAATGGATCAAGCGAAAAACAAGCATTTCAGAACTCTGCGAATGCCCTCGTCGGGGCGATTTCTCAGATTATCTCAGAAAAATGACTTCGGTGAGCGTATGAATCACTCGATGCAGATCTTCGCAAGTACTGTGAAGATGGCTACAATATCGGATATACGTCGGGCATGCCTGTCCTCGAGGATATCTATATGCATGTCTGTGATGGTCGAGAGATCCAGGACGTGATCGCGAAAACGGCTGACCTCCAGAATCACCCGATGCCATCAGTCGAGGCATCCCCTATGTGGCAAGTCGGGCAAACTTTCTATGAGCAAAACCGACAGATCAGCAAAGAAATCTCTCAAAAACAAGAAGTTCAAGGAAATGAGGATTTTTCGAAATGAGTTTACTGAATTGTAAATGAATGAGGGAAATCTGAAACTGACACAGAAATTCGAAGTTTTTCAGAGATTTCTCGAGAAAGTGCATTCACACTCGGTATCTATATGGGTATCATGATGGCACAGATCGACCTCCTCCGAGAGAAGTGACATCACACGAGTGAGATCGTAAATGAATCTCTCATCGAAGCAATCGACTCACTCAATCCCTATATGTGGGCACGTGGGGTTGCCTATATGGTCGACAACTGCTCGATCACCGCTCGTCTCGGGACACGCAAGTGGGGACCAGTATTTATGGAAGCTCTGAGGAAAAACCTGTCTTCTGTCATTTCGGACGGAACGAGCGAAGCGAGTGCAGTCGAGCAATCTTTGCCATTTGCCCAATTTCTCACGCATCCCATCCATGCAGATATCGCTACGTGTTTCGGATTCCGTCCGAGCGTGAAAATCGCAGTCGAATAGTATTAAAAAGTGGGTAAATTATGCTATGTCCCTGTCTGTTCGAATACTTTCCATAAAATCAATAAGATCTTTGGCTGTCTTTTCTTTTAATTTATCATATGCATTTATGCAATCTGCAATGTCTGTTGATATATTACTATCTCGGATGTACTGCGTATATTTTATTATGAACTTCTGTCTAGACTCATCAGTATCTCCAGCTTCCTTCATGAGGTTATCTTCATCATGTCAATGAAAATTCACTCAATGAAGAATCGATAGAGCCTTAAAGTATGCAATTATCCCAGCTACAGAGATTCGCGAATCCAATGAGGGAGCATTGACTCATCGTGAAAGAAAAAACATTCAGAGTGCAAATGCCTCAGAAGGTTTACATTGTTTTGTTGGAAAAAAGTATTTTCCCAAGAGATATGCTTCCTCCTGTCTTGTTCTTTGGTTTTGTTCTTTATTTCAGATATATTCTAGATATTCACTAAAATTTCATTTTCATTGTTTTGGTATATCAAAATCTCCGTATTTGTCCCAATCAGGAAGAATAACATTTTTCCATGGTACATTATTGCAAGCATTGGATATTTCGGATAAATTCATTCACATAGTAATAAAAGAAGTATGTATATAAAGTAGCAGAGTTGTTTTCTTTTTGCAAAGATTTTATCTTTCTATTTCTCCAAGATTCAAAAATTCTAACTTTCCAACTTTTATGACCTCCGAACTCCTCCTCCAGAAAATCCTCCACTTCACTCGATCCAAGACCCTCGGTGAATGACGGGAGAAATACCTCCGAGATGTCCACTCTCGCGTCATGCCTGGATCATGTCAGATGGTGCCAACTGGTGCATTCGGGAAGATTAATATCTGTATCATGCATTTCGGTTGGGATCTGAATCACTGTAATATGCACCTCGCGGGGCTCGCGGGGCAACTCAAAGAGAATATCGAAAAACTCAACACGTGAATGAAAATACTTCAAAAACAAGAAGTTCAAGGAAGAGAAAATTTTTCGAAGTGAGCTTATGGACTTATAAGTGATCAAGAAAAATTTGAATCTGACGCAGAAATTCGAAGTTTTTCAAGTATTTTTCACGGGAATGTAGCTGCTGTTCCGTGAATCTCAGATGGGATAGCGAATGGATCACCTGCGATGCGCGCTTCCCTCGCCTCTCGTGACTTCATGACGACGGACATCGTGAATCACTATATCGGAACCCCATATCACGGCCTCATCCTGATCCCTGGGTGTGACAAGAATATGCCCGCAGCAGCGATGAGCCTACTCTACACCGATGAGCCAGGCTGGATCCTCTGTGGCGGGAGTATCCGTCCAGGAGAGGATAACACAGATATCGTCTCCGTCTACCAAGCCTCAGGCAAGAAAGATCGTGGAGAAATCACCGAAGAACAGTATGCGCATATCCATGAGAAAGCGTGTCCATGAGCATGAGCCTGTGGCGGGATGTATACCGCGAATTCGATGTTCACGATTTTCGAAGCGATGGGACTCACTCCCCTCTATGGATCATCGACGATGGCAGAAGACAAGGTCAAAACAGGAGAAATAATCGATACCGCAACACTCACGGAAGATATCATCACGAATCACCGAACTCCATCGAAATATATCACGAAATGATCATTCGAAAACGCGGTACGAATTCTCTGCGTCCTCGGTGGATCCACCAATCCTGTCCTCCATCTCCTCGCGATGGCTCAGGCGACGAAAAATTGGGAACATCGAGTTCACCTCACTGAAGAAGATATCGAGAGGATTTCGAGGGCAACACCATTTATCGCGAATCTCGCTCCCAATGGAAGTCATCGGATGCAGGCTCTCGCAGAAAATGGCGGTACGCCGACTGTCCTCCGCTATATGCTCGAACATGGTCATCTCGATGGCTCACAGAGAACACTTACCGGAAAAACCCTTCAGGAGGAACTCATGAAACTCGACCAATGAGAGTATCAGAAAAATCTCGATGCCCTATTTGCTCAGGAAATACTGAAACCATTCGATACTCCCTACCTCGATCGTGGACACCTCGTCTACCTCCAGGGGAATATGGGTGGAGGCTGGACCAAGGTATCGAATGCTGGACTCGAGGAATTCAGAGGAAAGGCTGTCGTATTCGAGAATGAGCAGGACTTCCTTGTGAACTACCAGAATCGAGGGATTGCTGCGGGATCGATGGTCGTCATCCGAAATATGGGACCGAAGTGAGCTCCTGGTATGCCCGAGATGCTGACTCCAACGTCGAAGATCATCGGAGCCTACGGTATGCAGACGAGGATCGGACTCATGACAGATGCTCGATTCTCTGGAGGATCAGTCGGTGGAGCTCCAATCATCGGGCATATGGAAGAAGATGGGAATATTCGACTCATCGAGAATGGTGATATCATAATCATTGATCCTCGGAAAAATCTCATGGAACTCGATATCTCTCCTGAAGCGATACAATCTCGTGAGGCACGATATATTCCCTATGAACGCCAAGAAAGACACATACCTATGCCACTCAGACAATACGCCAGATGAAATCCGAATCCACGAACAGGCTCACTGAGTATCGAGTTTTAGTTAGTTATACCACAGGAAGCTGCAACTTTTTTAATATCTTCAATTTGCTGAGGACTAAATTTCCTTATGACTTCAGTATTCGTGGGAAACATAATATTTCCCTCATCATCTATGTGTGGTAATCCTAGACGATGTCATAGTTCATGAAGCCATACCTGCACTCTATCAAATTTTACTGCTATTCTATGGGGTTCTGCTATTCCATCAGCAACAACTGGAGTCTTCATGATTTGAAATTCTAATAATAGATTGTTCATTTTTGAAAGCACTAATTCTCTCCTTTGTAATCAAATTTTCTCCATTTCTTCTATTTTTTCTGGCCCATCTGGCATTTCATTCGCTGCTCATGATCTTTTCTCCAAATCTGCCTCCAATCTCTCAATAGCTGTTCAAATTGTTTTTAACATATTTAGAAGTGTATCGTGATTTCTTGATCTCACTGCATCTACGTATTCAAACTGAAAAGTTTTGCCTGATTTTCCTTGAAATAAAGGCTTTCCTACAATACTCCCTAATTCGCTTATTGCTGCTCTAGCATTCTGGGTAATTTTTTCTTCAGGGGGTAATTGATCATGAAACACTTCACAAGATTGTTCTGCCATAAAAGAAAAGTAAAGAATAACATCATTAATCTATCATATAGATACTCTTCCGTCAATTTTCTTGCATTTTTTCTGATTTGTCTATGATTTTCTATATAGAGTAACCTTCTACTGTATTCTTAACTTCTCTCTCATGATTCCTCTCGACTCTATCCATGCTGCTGAGAAAAAAATCCGAACCCTTTTCGATCCGACTCCACTCGAATACTCGAAACGGCTGTCGAAACTCTATAATGCTGAGATATATCTCAAACGTGAGGATCTCACTCCTGTCCGTTCATACAAGATCCGTGGAGCATACAATTGCATGTCAGGACTCAGTGAAGATGAGAAAAAACGTGGTATCGTCGCAGCGAGTGCGGGCAATCATGCCCAGTGAGTCGCCTACAGTGCAGCAAAACTCGGAATATATGGAAAGATTTTTATGCCACGACTCACTCCCGAGCAAAAAGTCTACAAAACCAAGCAATTCGGTGGAGAATACATAGAAGTTATTCTCATCGGAGATACCTTCGATGATGCATTTCGAGAGTCGAAAAAGTACGAGGAATCTTCTGGCTCTGTATTCGTCCATCCATTCGATGATGAGTGTGTCATCGCCGGACAAGGAAGTATCTGACTCGAGATCTATGAATGACTCGGGGATATGAGTCCTGATATTATCCTCTGTCCGATCTGAGGAGGAGGACTCGTGAGTGGTCTGATCTCTGCATTCCATGGACTTGGTGCAGATACTCGCATTATCTGAGTGGAGCCTGAGTGAGCGCCTTCTATGCTCCGATCCCTCGAAGCGCATGAGAATATCGCCCTCGATAAGATCGAGACCTTCGTGGATGGTGCCAGTGTGAAGCGCGTCGGTGAGAGAAATTTCGCGATCGCGAAGGCATATGATCTCGAGGTACTCACCGTCCATGAGAATGCTGTATGTACCACGATGCTCGAATTTCTCCATGAGGAAGGGATTGTCACGGAACCAGCCGGTGCCCTCGCTGCAACTGCACTGCACAAGGTGAAACATGAGATCGTATGAAAGAAGGTCGTTGTAGTACTTTCGGGGAGTAATTTCGACTTCGAGAGACTCCATGAAGTGAAGGAACGATCTCTCAAACACGAAGGTCGAAAACGATACCTCCTGATCACCTTCCCTCAGCGACCCGGTGCACTCAAGGAATTTATCAATCTCCTCTGACCTGACGATGATATCGCACGATTCGAATACCTGAAAAAATGAAGTAAGGGAAAAGCCCCAGCACTTATCGGCATCGAGACATCAGATCCAGCCAACTTCACACACCTCTTTGCTGAACTCGAGAGACATGATATGTCCTATGAAGATATCACGAACAATCAGATATTTTATGACCTACTCATCTAGGAACTGATTACAAATTGTCATTTCGAGTGAATCCGCCACGGCGGATGAGAGAGAAATCTTCCAATGAATGTTCCGAACGGTGTTTTAAACTGAAGATTCACCCATTCGGGTATACTGACTATCTCACCCTTTCGTTTCACTTCAGAGATTCGAAATGACTATTCTTTAAAATTGTTAACAACCTCTGGAATAATGTTTTACTTGTAAAATTCTCCATCCTATCACCTATCTCTATTCTATGCACACCATCTCTACCCCTCTGGCTCCAGCTGCTATTGGCCCCTACTCTCAGGCAATCGCGGTCGGAGATTTTCTCTATCTCTCCGGACAAGTTGCTCTCGACCCTAATACCATGATGATGGTACAGGATACTCTCGAGGATGAGGTCGAGCGCATTATCGCGAATATTCGATCTGTCCTCTCAGAGGCAAACATCGACATACAAAACGTGGTGAAAACGACAATTTTTCTCACGGATATTGCTGACTTCCAGAAAGTGAACGAAGTCTATGGAAAACACTTCTCTCACAAACCAGCTCGCTCAACGGTCGGTGTCGCCGCTCTGCCGAAATGAGCACGAGTCGAGATCGAATGTATCGCGTATCGTGGAAAATAGATTTGGCTGGCATCTTTAGATTCTGTAGCACCCCTTGAGAACAATGAAACCAGAAATTCCAACTTCCAAGTATCTTTTCTTGTGGAAGAAATCTGCCCGTCATCCTGAGTGAAATGAAGGATCCAGGTATCAGAAAAGTAATCGCAGGAACTCTAGATTCTTCAGCTTCGCTTCAGAATGACGATACCAAAAGAATCAAACTCTAAACTTCTGAGACTCCAACATTCCAAGAATCTAAGATTTTAATAAACTATCCTCTATCTCTATCTCCTATCAACTATGACTTCCAAAAATTTTCTCCCTATCGCCTACCATCAGTGAACATGGAAGCCTTTCGTTGAAGCGAATATCTCGATCGCCACCCATGCGCTCCACTATGGGACTGGAGCATTCGGTGGGATGCGCGCGACACCGAATCCTGAGAAAGCGAATGAGATACTTCTCTTTCGACTTCCGGATCACGCACGACGACTCGCTCAGAGTGCGAAGTTTTTTGGAATATGAGCTCCTTTTGAAAGGAGCTGTCGCGAAGCGACTGAGGATTTTCCTATTTCGGACACTCCAAGGTTTTCTCAAGCCTATTTCGAGAATCTTATCCGTGAATTCCTCATCCGAAACACACCGACGAAACCGATATATATCCGTCCACTCATCTATACGAGCGATCTCGATATCTCACCACGACTCCATGATATCGAGTGGGATGTCATCCTCTATGGACTCGAGCTCGGGGACTATCTCACCCCTGGTGGCATCACCTGCAGTATTAGTTCATGGATGCGACAGCAAGATGCGAGCTTCCCGCTCAGAGGGAAGATCACGGGTGCCTATATCACGAGTGCTCTCGCGAAAACTGAGGCACACAGGCGTGGATTCGATGAGGCTATCCTCATGAATGCTGCAGGAAAA
>JANPGO010000068.1:0-2864 GCA_031423995.1 Candidatus Altimarinota bacterium
AAATATAAATAATACAATAAATACTTGACAAAAAATGAATACTTCATAATATCAAGCCATAACAGAGAAATGGGTATACAAACTTTGCAAATAATAGAAAAATATGCTACGCTCAGATGGTATTCGTGAGAATCTTCTCATACTCATACCCTCTAATCCTCTCTTCTATGTACACACTTCGCCATACATATATCGCCCTCTCGCATCATCTCAGTCTCACGAAGAGTGGAGTGAGGTGGCAAGTAGAGAGTGTTAGTGAAAATTCGATTGATAATGCTAAGAGACTCCTCGCAACTATTCAATGACTCGAAGCAAAGAAGCCATATTCTAAAATGGATTCTGGTGAAAGGCTTGCACTGAAATCCGCACATGAATCATTAGCTCAGATTGATAATGCAAAATATGAAGAATTGAAAAATAAGAATCCAAAGTCAACTCAAGAGCAAGGTATTTTCGAACAGTGGACAGCATCAAGAACAAGGCTAGCCCAGATTAATGCAGGAATCGCTGAACTCGAAGCATCAAAAGAATCCTCTGATAACAATGATCGTCAGGCAGAGGCACTTATCGCTTCCCTGAAAAAACTTGGCGAATGAAATACCTGAGCCCAAGCTTTGTTGAATCGGCTCACCAAGGATAACAATGAAAGAAGTGGTAGTGTAGATTCTGGACAACTCAGTAGTAATTATGTGAATCTTGGCAGACTCAATATCTGATGAATGATTGAGTGGATGGCTAATGGAATGCAAACCAGAAATGGCATTACTGCTATTGGTTATCGTTCCAATGGGGCAGATAATTGAGAATCAAGAGATTTAGCAAAACTTGCTGATTCACTTTCGAACAATGATAAAGTCATTGAACTTGCGAAAAAAATCAGGTGATTCTATGACGCATGACAGACGACTGAGGATTATCTGATAGCACTCAATAAGAATCAAAATGAGAAGTACGATAAGTCTAAATTCGTATCCTATCTCTCAGAATATCGAGAAGGGGCTACCTATGATGTCAAGTTCGATAAGGAAGGAAAGGGAAAACTCGAGACCAAAGATCGCTCATACATGACACTCTATATCCCTGGAGAGCTTCAGTGATATCTTTGAGGAATGACTCCTGAAATTCTTGCACAAAGAGTTACAGAACTTATAAAAATTGGATGAGGATCGGTGACAGGTGCAAAAGCTGAAGATCTTCAGAAGGAGATGTATACAAAACCTGAACTTCGCGCTGCGTATATCAAGTGACTGAACTATGTAGCCCTCTCCAATGATCGAGCAGGATTCTTCAAGACAGGAAAAATCGAGGCAGGCATTGATTGAAAGGATGCAGATGGAATTGCTGCTAATATCTTGAAACAAGATGTACAAGAAGCTATCAAGAACAAGATTGCTACCGATGTATCTGATTACAAGTCAAAATTAGAAAAGGACACAAACCTTTCAAATACTCAAAGAGAGAACATCACTCAGAAAATGAACGACTTTGCCACGAAGCTCAGTGATCCTGAAAAACTCAAAACATTCTCACTCGAATGGGCAACATTCATCACGAATAATCGTCTCGGAGGGGGAGTCACAACAACGAGAAAACTTGATTCAACACTTGCAGACTCTGTCTCACTCGGAGGAATGCTTTCGAAAGAGTTTGGTGGAAGTCTCGGTTGAGCTATCGCTTTGGTCTTCACGAAGGAGATATTTGCTTCAGAGAAGGCTGAGTTCGGAGCGCATTATGGAGTGAGCTATACTGACAAACTGATGCCACTCCTTGGACTTCATGGGAGGTATGAGGACTTCGTTGCTTCAGTGACCGCTACACCCGCAGGGCAGAATATCTACATGGGAATCCGTGCAGGTACGAATCGATGAGAAGTCGAGAATATTCAGCGCAAGATCGGAGAATCTCAGGCGGCAATCCGCGAGCTAGCTGCTGGCGTGGATATTGCAAAAATAGATCTTTCGAAAATCATACCAAATCCTGCAATCGCAGAACGAATGACTGCGGATCTGCGGGTGATCCTTGGAAAGAATCAATTCTCTGATGCAAAGACCCCAGATGGAAAATATATGGTCATGTATTCATCGATCCTCGAAGTCATGAATATGGAAGTCCTCCGACTCTATCGTGAGAAGAATGATATGGGTTGGACAGTGGATCAATTCGGCCTCAATTTCGGTCGACTCTGAGGAATTCTCTATGTGCTCCCTGGATTCCGTATCGAGAAAAATGACCTCCAGATAGCATTCACGAAGACTATAAAAAAAGAAGTGATAGATAAAAAGATAGAAAATATCAATGTAGATACATTTTTCGGTAAGCCAAAATTCAAAGAATGAACAAATGAATATTATTTACCGCTTGCACTTACTTCAGGAATCCGTACTGCCCATGCTACCCTTCCAGCATGAGCGACTTGGGATATTGATAGTAAATGAAATGCTATTTGAATCAATTGACTCAAAGATTGCTGAGTAAAGGTCACTCAAGTTGATGGAAAGTATACGATTGATTATGATAATGCTAAGCCAGTGACTCTTACCCAATGAGCTAAGAAGGTTGAAGATACCAAACTATGAGAAAACCTTGAACGAGTTGATAGTATAGAGAAGGAACTTGCGAAACCAGTATTTCGTAAGGCACTCTCAAATCTCCTCATCAATCCTGATAGAAAAGGAAATGCGAATATTTTCACAGATATACTTCAGAATCTCGGTGGAACAAAAAATACACTTGAAGATGCGAAAAAAGCTATTCTTGAAACTTTTTCAAAGCCAAAAATTCTCCCAGCATTTAAATGAGTATATGATTATATTTCTAAAGAAACAGATCCAAAAAAACTCCAATCTGCCCTCTTCGATCTGAGA
>JANPGO010000069.1:0-2314 GCA_031423995.1 Candidatus Altimarinota bacterium
GGATTTGTTGAAATATTTTTTGATTGTGGAAGCTCCCTTACGCATGATGAGAGAAAGATAATCGAGATGAGGAAGAGCTTTTTGAACATACAGTTATTTCATGAGTTTCATAAATGGGACATCATCACACAAACGGGCACCGAGCTTCTTGTAGAATTCTATTGCTGGAGTGTTTTTTGTCCAAACTCAGAAATAGAGTCCAAGAGAATCTGGGTGAGATTGAAGTTTCTGTATCAATGCTCGACCAGCTCATTGACCTCGTGCTTTTTCCGAAACGAACAAATCTATCACATAGATAACCTTGCCCTGCATCTCATCAGGGTCGAATCAGGAGTGGTAGAAGACATAACCAACAATCTCATTCTCAATTCTCGCAACATATCCAGAGAAATTTTTCTTCTTCCCAAAAGCATTTTCGAGAAGTAGCTTTCGTTTTTTCTCGTAATCAAAATTCTCTCGTTTTCCACTCGAAATTGACTGGAGATAGTCCTCGAATTCGAGTTGGAGAGTGAGAATGGGCTCAAGATGCGATCGTCGGAGTGGGAGGATATGCATAGAGTGAATTATCCTATGTGAAAAATACTCACCATAGCAGGGATAAAGAACAGTGCAAAAAGAGTACTCAGAAGAACTGCCAGTGAAGCTTTCTCTGGATGAGTCTTGAGTTCTGTTGCGATCGCAACGGTATTCGCAGCCAGAGGAACAAGCGAGAGGATCAGCAGCACATTCACTATACTTGGGTCAAAAAATCTAAAATAGAGTCGATCGAGCATTGTGACAGTGAACATCATTATCGGCCATATAATGAACTTTGCGATGAAGGTCAGGGAGATAAACTTGGTATCAATATCTGAGATACGTGCTCACACGAGTCACATTCCTATTATCATCATACCCAATAGGGTATATCATCATTTGAAATTCTGTATGGTCGTTCGAGCAATTTCTCAAAGTTCGATTCCAGAAAAATTCAAAATGAGACCAATAAGAAATGCATATACCGTCGGGAGTTTCACCACTTTGAGTATACTTTCACGGGCAGTGAAGTTTCATTTTGCTGTGAGATAAAATCCTAGTGTATTCTCATAGAGTACCACCCCGAGCACTGAAAGGACAGCTATACTGAAAGCGGAATCCCCAAGAGTAGCAGAAATAACTGGAAGTCCAAAATATCATGTATTCCCAGTTCCTGATGTGAATGCGAGAATATTTCTCGTTGTATCTCTTCCATAGATCTTCCCTCAGAGGATATAAAATACAAGTGCTATGATGCAGGCAATAGAGAAAAATAGAACTGGGAGAAAGAAATATACTGGATCGAGTTTTGCCGTATAGGTGCCATAGAAAATCACAACTGGAGCTATGATGTAGATGAGGAGCTTCCCTATGCTTTCTTTCTGTACTGAGAGGAATCTCGATGAGATATACCCGAGGAGTATCATCAGATAAAGTGGTATAAGTTTGAGAAAGATAGTGAGAAAGAGTGTCATATTGGGAAGGAAAGTTGATTAAGTATATCTATTTTTTCACGATGACAAATGCATCCATGATATTGCGACCCGGCCTGACGATATATTTCCCGTGATCATAGAGTCCGAGTGAACCACCATTATCCAGATTGATCGCATCGATACAACCGAACTGACGGATGAAGTCAGGAACATCGAGCATTGAGATCTTTTCGATCGTTCCCATCTTCACTTCATCGGTCGCGGTACGACAGATGAATGACTTCGTCGACTTCACCTTCATCTTCGCAGTGATGAGTCCTGCACTCTCATATCGTGGAACGAGATTGACTCAACTCGCAAGCAGGATCGGGAAATTCGCAATCCCACTCTCGACCTCGAGAATCATCCCAGAATGAGAGTTTTCACGTATGGTTTTCTCACCATAGATATTGTTCTGTACGAGTATCGGTGAACCATCCGTGAGAAATCAGAAAATCCCATTCACCCCCGTATCTGGAAAATATCGTGAATAGGCGAATCCACCATGATTCACAATCCGAATCGTACTCGTACTATCAGGAAGTCCTGTATAGTCACGTGGAGTGAAGTAGGCACCATTGATCCCTGCGGTTCCTCCGACAGATTGCACGAGCGATTCCAGTGTCGTCCCGGTATTCGATGCTACTGCGACGACTCGATATGTATCTTGCTGACCTATATGGAATATCCTCACTCGATGCCCATTGATGGTCTTAGTCACGAGAGAATAGGCAGAAGTCGTAAGCGGAAAGAGGAATATGAGAATGAGGGAAAGTATTATTTTCATAGATTGATCCAGTACACCTTAAGATTTTTCCCATCTT
>JANPGO010000070.1:0-2075 GCA_031423995.1 Candidatus Altimarinota bacterium
ATTCGAAAGTTTTTGATAGACTGAGTTCTCCCTATGAATTCTCTACAGAATCTATAGGACATGAATTTCGCCCTAGGGCAGCATAGAGTCCACACCAGCTAAAGATAGCTTCGAAGAAAGTGAATCCAGAAAAGAAAAGAAGAATAGGACTCCATGAGGTAGTCACGGCTAAGATAAGCAAGAATATTCCTATCCCTCACCGAATCATCCTATCTTTCTGACCTATATTCTTATGAACTTTTCGCAGAGTATTTCTCGAAAACTTTCTCACTATATATCGATAGACGAATCCGAAGATGAAGGCAAGGATATACATAATGACGATAAGTCCAGCTCCAAACGGTGAAAGAATAAAGATCACTGGTGATTCATCGAAAAAATCGCGCTTTATTTTTGGAATAAGAGTGAGTGCATTCATAGTTTCAGGAAAATCAAAAAGCTCTGCTTCTCCTACTGCAAGAGAATATTTGCTATCGTTCTTCGTACTCGAAACGATTATTCCATACTTTCCAGCTTCCACATTTGCCCGATATTCAGGTCCTGCCCAATAGGTATCATATCCAAAGGGTTCAAACATTTTGGTCCAGTTGAATTGATTCCCATCAAGGAGAGCAAATGGTGTCTCGCTCTTTCAATTCTTGATAATTCTCACAGAAATATCTTTCTTTTGCCCTGAAATATCAGGGACAAGTATATTGATATAGAGTGCAAATCATGAAGCTGAGACAATGGTATATATCTGGGGAGTTCCATGGAGCTGACTATAATAGGCTTTTGAGATTTCAGGGTCTGATACTTGCGTCTCGTTTCATACGGGAACTCTCGGTTGGTGGGCAAAAGTACTTCCTGGAATTATGAGAAGGAACCATAGCATAAGTGCTATCACTCACTTGGCGAAATATTTTTGAATTGTTTTCATAGAGTGTTGGGTAATACATTTTGAGCATCTATCAGTGTATTCTTATATATACAGATGACAAATAATATTCAATGACTAAAAAAATCTCCCTTCTTTGAGGGGGAGATTATAGTTAACATGATGGTAGAACCGAAAAGAGAGAAATTCGAATAGTGATAACAAATATATTGAATTAATGTAATATAAAAATACTATGATTCATAGTACAAATTATGAATTAATTATGAAACAAATTATTCCTATAAAATTAGTGAATGAAGGGATTTTGCTCCCTTATGTCATAGTTGATGATACTAAAAATTGACTTAAAATAAGTATAGATGAATTTGAAAAATATGTAGCATTATTTGATAGCTTAAAGGTTGAGAATTGATGAGAAATACACTCATACCAATTTGATTGGAATCTTTGCGTAATTATTGAGAAAGAGCCTAAAGGTTCGGATATATGGAGTCCAAGATCGTGGCTTTCAATTCCTATGGAAATAGTGTTTTGAATAACATTACATGAAATAAAATATGATGAAGATTCAAAACATCACTCAGGCTGAAAGCGAAATTATGAATCATATATAGATACTGGACTTAATATTGATAATTTACTTAGAATTACAAACTTACTTAGTAAAATACCTAATGAACCAAGTAAGTTAAATGATTTCAATAAGTCAATCAGGTATATTTTACTATGGATTGCAAGAAAATGAGATATAGTTTTTGATGTGAGATTCGCACAATATGTTGCAATAATAGAAAGCTTCCTAATAAAAACAAATGAACAGCACATTACTAAAAAAATAGGTAAAAGATTATCTTTTATGCTATGAATTGATCCGAGACAAGATAGTACATTTGCTAAGAAATTTAGCGATTATCACTATGATAAAAGGTGTAGAATAATGCATTGCGATCATGTAATTGATGCAAATAAATTAACTCAAGATGCGATATCAGAAGTAAATATCCACCCCCGAAGGGGGTGGCTTTAGCAAAAAGACCCTAGAAGGGTCTTGAAATGGGAAGTAAAGAGGAAGAAATAGTGATCTGAGAGAGTTTAGAAGTTCATATCCATCTGATCTCAATCTGATGCCCTATCTTCTTTTTCTTGGTTTCTGATATAGTTATTGATCATATCTATATCGAGACCGGTAGTTCGG
>JANPGO010000071.1:0-7594 GCA_031423995.1 Candidatus Altimarinota bacterium
CTGAACTCGTGTCGCAGGATTCCCATACCCGAGGTCGCGGAGCCTTTTTCCAACAGTCGGATCGAAGTATCCATCGGTCTTCTTCGCGAGATCGAGCGCGAAGGTGATCATATTTTTCCCATCGGTATCGAGTATTCCTCGACGATGGAGGTTCAGATCATGGAGCCAATTCCCTGGGATGAATCGAGAGAATCGGTTTTCGAAGGCGATCAGACGCTCTCGAATATGAGAAAAATCCTCATCAAGAGAGTCTGATGAGGATACGTCTATACGGATATGGAGGTGTGTCCCGATACAATCGAGATCGAAGGTATGCATACTCTTAGAGAGTCTGGATATATTTGTTGAATGATGCGGTTGTGAGTGATGCTCCTGCAACGGTATCGAGATTGAATTTCTTGACTGGCATTCCAACTACTTTGGCACTGATTTCTTTCGCAAATCCATCTTGGTACCCCTTGGAGACATCATTGCTTGCAATATTTTTTACAGAAACTGCTGAGATAATACCATTCTGAATCGCTACAGTATACTCGATCTTATCATCTCCGCCCGGTGACTTGTATGAAACAATCTGAGTATGTGTCACTGTCTTCGATACCTCAGAGATGGGAGTCGCTCCAGTTGATTCTGGAGAGACAGGAGGAACTACTGGCGTAGTAGCACTGGTACTCGTGACAGGAGATTGAGTCGCTCCAGTAGCTGTAGTATCCGTCTTGGTCATGGAACAGGCTGTGAGTCCAGTGATCGTGGCGAGGAGAACGAGTGGAGCGATGATACGAGTATTCATAGAAATATGATATAAAATAGATGAGTCGGAGTATAAAGACTTTAGAAAAGAAATCAATTTTATTTTCTAGAATTTCTCATATAGCCGAAAAGGAAATGTGAGAATACTCAAACTGCCGAATGAAACAAAAGTAGATAAATCAGGTTGCCTTCCCTCCCAAATATCATATGATCCTGATCAATTCATTCTTCATAAACAATATGACTGACTTCTCAACTCTCCTCTCTCAGGGCAATGCATGGCTCTTCATCCCCAGTGCGATCCTCCTCGGTGCCCTGCATGGACTCGAACCCTGACATTCGAAGACGATGATGGCGGCTTTTATCATTGCAGTCAAAGGGACGGTCAAGCAAGCCATACTTCTCGGACTCGCTGCAACAGTCTCACACACAGCTATTGTATGGATCGTCGCACTTGGTGGGATGTATCTCGGAGGTCAATTCCAAGCAGAGAGAGTGGAACCATATCTGCAGGTAGTATCTGCTCTCCTCATCTTCTCGATAGCCTTCTGGATGATACAGAGAACCTGGAGACAACAAAAAGCATGTTTCAACGGGGAAAGTTCTGAACATGCACATCATCACCATGATGAATCTCAGACGATCGATACTGGGCATGGGATCATGAAGCTCGATATCTTCGAAGAGGGTGTTCCACCGTGTTTTCGTCTTTCGAATGTATCCAAGAATGGGCACATATGGACAGCCGAAGAAGTAAAAATTACCACGACACGACCTGATGGAAGTGAGCAAGAGTTTGCTTTTGTACAGAAGGATGGATTTCTCGAATCGGTCGACTCCATCCCAGAACCACACCAATTTCAAGCTCGATTGACCCTGGGTGACGTGCATCATAATCACGATTACGATATTGAATATATTGAACATGATCATCATCATGTGATGGCAAGTACAGATGGTATAAGTGTAGAAACGAAAGAATATCAGGATGCCCACGAGCTCGCTCATGCGAAAGATATCGAAAAGCGGTTTTCGAGCGGTCAGGAGGTCACTACGTGACAGATCATCATGTTCGGACTGACGGGTGGACTCATCCCCTGTCCTGCCTCGATCACTGTACTCCTCATCTGTCTCCAGCTCAAGAAGGTGACACTCTGAGCCGTCCTCGTTCTCTCGTTCAGCATCGGACTCGCCCTCACTATGATCCTCTCAGGAACACTCGCAGCACTGAGTATTCGGCATGCAGCGAAACACTGGGGTGGATTCGGGAATTTCGCGAAAAAAATGCCATACTTCTCGAGCATACTCATGATCCTGATCGGATGTTATATTGGATATGAGGGATTGAGAGTATTGCTATAATTTTGAATAAATTCTACAGAATAAAAATCCCCACTCTTGCGAATGGGGATTTTTTATTTCCTTTTATTCTGAATAGTCTTACAATAGATCTTCTCTATTCATAACTTCGGTGAGAACTCATGTTTTGGAATTTCACTTTTTTCCCATGCTTGAAATTATTGCCATCATTCTCATAATACTGTGGGCGCTCGGTATCGTCTCATCCTATACGATCGGAGGGTTCATCCATATCCTTCTCGTCGTGGCTATCATCCTTTTCCTAGTACGGGTGATCAACAGAAATAGATAATTTCTTCTGAAAATGAAATCCCCAGTCTTTACGAATGGGGATTTTTCGAGAACAAATGGTAAACCGAAGGATGAGGAAATTCGAAAAGTTATTACGCTTATTTTCTGTGTTTAAGAGACTTTGCAATAATCAAAGAATTACACTATAATGAACTTATGAGAAAACTGGATACCTCATGAAATCATAGAAAACATGCCCAAAGTATCAAAGAGGCTTGAATGAATAAAGCTCAGGAAAAGCGAATAGTTCTAGCACGGTTTTTTAGTGATACTGCCTTGCATATATTAGATCCCAGATGAGTAATGTTATCAACAACATGAAGTGATGGGAGATTTGAGAATAAAGCTCATCCTTGAGCACGATCAAATCTTGAATTACAAATAGTTACTACAATGGAACATGATCCAGCAAAAATCGAATGACTCATGAAACAAATGCGGGACTTAGTAGGATTTAATCTTGAAAATATAGAGATTAAAAGGATGTGAGTTGATAGTCTCAGTTTATATAATAATGATCCTGACCTGGTTTTTCCTACAAGATTTTTCGATTCAGTCCCATTCTTTGACGCTTCATCCATAAGATCATCACTCTTGAGAGGAATTTCAGATGAAATCATGAGTGATGGAAGGCTCTCAAGCAAAATGTATGATAGATTCCGTGTGCATAGAAGAACTATGGAAACTGGCACTGATAAATTCCGTTGAGCAGAGTATAGATCATATAATTTAGATGACGGAACATTCTATTATGATCCTGAAAGTTCTATTTTCTGAGTCAAAAACTGACCTCTTAGATATGTACAGTACATGTTGGCAACATGACTCATGAGATATATACGGGACTCAAAAATTCACCCTGATTTTCTGGATGAGCTCCCGACTAGTGTAATCGATAGGCTTGTATTTATTCAAGAAAATGCCCTCAGTTCAAAAAAAGGTGTAGAAATAGAAAGGCTAAGAGAGATTTATGAATTCTTTCTTCATCTCTATCATGAGATGCAGTATAGACATTTCTCTGAATGAGTAACTGATTTTATAGTAGAGGATAGAGATGTCCTTCGGGATATTCGAGATATGTTAGCCTGCCTAAGAGACGCCTACAAAATAGAACAGTTTTATCCTATAAAACGATAAAAAACTCAATATTATTTGAGAAGATGACTGACGCTTTAGAAAGCAAGATTTGCAAAAAAGAGAAAAGGATTAGAATAACATAAATTAATGATTAACTGATAGCATATGTCGAAACATGATAAAACGATTCAGAAAACGACATGAGACTTTATTCATACCACCGTAAAGGCATGATTATCTGCAATTCCTATTGTTTGATGACCAGCAGTTGAACTTTTCTCGGCTATTATTGGTGCACCATTAGAGAAAAGACGAGATGAGTGGATTGGTAAAATAGCTCATGATTTAGAGGAATTAAGCGAACAAGTAGATGAGCTAATTCCTCATTTACAAGAAAGTGAGGAATTCATCTCTATACTACTAAATGCAACACAGATTGCCTTAAAAACTCATCATGAAGAAAAAATTGAGGCATTGCGAAATATGGTGATTTGATTTGCGAAGAATCCAAGTACAGATGATGATACTATCCTCACTTTCATGCAGTTAATTGATAAGCTGAGTCCAAGCCACCTTAGAACTCTAAAGTTCATAAATAATCCATCAGGGTATATGACTGAAAAATGACTTACAATAAGATGATTTGGCTCAATATGAGAAGCTATGCGCTATGCAATACCTGAGATCGCAATAAATCGAGCATTTCAAGAAAAAATAATAATCGACCTCGATAATGAAAATCTAACTAATAGTGTATCTCGAAGTCTCAATACAATGATGACTTCGGCGGGTACACTAACCAGCAGAACGACTGAGATGTGAAAAGAATTCTTGCGTTACATTCAAAATCATAGATAAATCTTTTTCAATATTCCCCATACCTGCTATAATCAGAAAGCCAAACAACTTTCTGATTATTTTTTAATTGTCTCACCTCGTATCAAAGATAGCAAAGGGTAACTATGGTTACTCTTCTGCCCTTTTCAGTCTTTGATTGGTGATGAAAGTTGTTTTGGCGAACATGAGCCCATGGTTACCCTTTTTTGTTTGCTAAAACAACTTTCTATGATATATACGCCCCTTAATGATAGTACTCTATTTTGAGTTTACCAAGACGGTCTCTATAGTCAAAAATACCTCCTCACACCTTCTGAGCAAATATTCTTCAATAGACTACAAGAGTATATAAAAGATAGGGACTATATCATCTGTCCGAAAGTGCGACTCGGAGATATCATAGGAATAGAAAAGAAGCGATGGCATAGAGTATGGACTTTTATAGGTCGTCCTTGGACCGTCTCGGGTAAGCTCGATCGATCTCATATAGATTTCTTACTCATAGATAGAAAAAGTTCTCTTATACGATATGCTATAGAACTGGACGATAGTAGTCATGCTTCTCCTCAGGCAAGATATCATGATAGAGTGAAGACTGAGGCGTGCGAAAGTGTAGAATTACCTCTCTTGAGATTCCAAAATGCACATGTAACACATGAAGAGTTTGTGGAAAGTTGAATATAATTTTTCAATTGACAATAAATTATAAAAATATATATTTCTTTCATGTCAAATTGAGAAAAACAAAATGTGATACAACTCCCTGCTCCTAAACCAAGGGAAAGTACAACTCTCATCGTAAGAGAAACTGCATGAGTGGTACAGTTAATTCCTGCTATTAGCTCAGGTATGCGAATATTCTGGGAGAGGGATACAAAAACTCATTCTAGTGCGGTAGTATTTTTTCAAACTCTATTTTCTCGTGGCCATGTAACTATCCTCTGTGAATGATGAGATATTACAAAAAACTCTTTCCTTATTGTGCAAGATGAAGATGGGGAAGAATGTTGAATAACAGTATGAGAATTCGTAAGGCTAACAGCTATTGATACAAATGTGAGAATAGATGATTATGATGAGTATATTATGTCCAGACTTTCTGCACTATGAGTGTGAGTAGGAATGGAATCGAGCGATATAGTTACTACAGAGGTTGTTCTTGATGAATCAGACATGGATACATATAAGCCTGAGGAAATCAAAGCGTTTGTTGATGATAATACTTTTTACATCTGTGAGATATATCATATAAAAGATGCTCCAATATGAGACTCTCTCGTTGCCTCATTTGATATTTTGCAAAATCAAGTAACTCTACTTGATTTATTGGTATTCGCTTTTGATGATGCTGAGATTAATGAATATGCCATAGATTGAGCTTCTGCGGATATTACCTATCGGGAATGAGAAAGTTCACTAATAACTACTATCCCTCATCATCTTCTTGAGGTTATCATTTTCAATGCTATAAAAAGAGTAAATCCCCTTTATCAGAATATGAAGTTCTCTCAAGCGAGAAAGCACTATTTTCAAAATGTAGTTATAAAAAACTCAATAATCAGGAATACTCTGAAACCGATTAACATATGTCATACGAGGTTATCATCAGAAAGGTATGAGAAACAGTAGAGCAAAAGCATACCTTTTACTCAGAGGATGATTTGATTGATCTTCTTGAGTGAATACGAAATGGTTTTGCAGTATTTGAAGGACTTATAATCGGGTCATATAAAGACCTCTCTCGTCTTCAGATTATTGAAAGGAACTGGGATGGTTTAGACAGCGAGTGAAGACCTGCACAATTTTTTCCGTTTACAGGTGACTCCCTGGATGATTTTCGAAATCATGCTTGAATAATGCAAGCATATGATGATGAACATGGAAGTTTACCAGAAGATCCTATGGAATTCGATGTATCTGCTGAGTATATCAAGAAGTATATACTCTCTGATGGTAAAGATATACTTGTAGATTCTTGCAAATATGAGAAAAAGGTAGCAATTCTTTGGATAAATCAAACGCCCATCAAATTCAAAAAATATTCAGATAACGCGTGTATTCTCGAGCATTTAGCATGAAACAAGAAAGAAGCTCATTGTAGTTTTTATGATATCACTGAGAGGAAAGTATGAAATGATACATTGTGATCTGATAAAAGTTTTTACAGCGCCAGAAGACATATCAACAAAAGAATATTCGAAAAACTATTAATCCGAGAATTTATCTGAGTAGATAATCAGGCACTATATAGCCAATACCTCGGGAAATAATATCAGTCTGATTCCGCCTCACTCCGATTCTGATGCATATATTCAGCTTTAAGCTTTCTAGCTAGAAGCTGATTTTTTGTTTCGGTCAGGGCTCAGCGAAGAAATATTTCCGCTCGAGCCACCCCCCTCACCATTTATGGGGAGGGGCGAGAAGGAATATTTCCGATGAGTCCACCGCCACTCAAGAAAAATTTCCTTGTACCAATACAATAATATTGGTACACCTAATATAAATACTTTCCCTTATTGTTCTGATCAGAATCTGGATAATAACCAGAAGCACATGTGCTCATATTTCTTCAATTTTTTAAAAATTCAGAATATGAGTCAAACAACCACCCCTAATTCTCTTTCTCATGCAGATATCTACCATTTTGGACTTGATGAACTTGAGATATATGCGCATTTCCTACGCCCTGAAGTTCTTGAGTGAGTAGATTTCGATAATTCCAACTATGCAATCTTTGATTGTTTTACAATCACTAAACATGAAGTCCCAAGATATGTCGCAAAATATCTCTTTACCAAAGATGATAATCCACTTTTTTCCTACTATCTCTGACGATGAAAAAATGAATCTCAGGGTGTTAGCACTAGAAACTATGTTTGTTTTTATGGCACTTCATTTCGACTTCTAGGAAGTAAAACAGTATTTGAGATATTTCAAATATATTTCAAACCAATAGGAGATGATCCTTTACGACGTTTTGATATTTGCCTTGATGTAACACGAGATATCTGAGATATTCTTCGAACCTTCTACACAATAGAACAAAAATGAGCTATATTTATGTGAGCTGATTGAGATATTGAAACGTATAATATTGGAGAAAAGAAATCTTGTAATAAGCGTCATTTTATTCGAATATATACTAAAATCCCCCCAAAATCCTACAAGAATTATCTCGATTTTTCCCTTGACAGAGCCAAGTATTGCATAATGAGAGTGTTAGTTATTAACACTCTTTTTTATGAAAATCGACATACTTAAACACACCATTGTCAATGTC
>JANPGO010000072.1:0-6634 GCA_031423995.1 Candidatus Altimarinota bacterium
TCCATCTCCGCGACTCACCACTTCAGGGCATTGAGCGCCTTGTCAGGAGCATTGATGACGGGAGTCAGGAGGTGCGGGATACCATCGTAGATCCCGAGTTCGACCTGCTTGGGATCGACCATGATCATACGGAGCTCTGAGGGAGTATTCTTGTAGAGCATGGAGAGGATGAATCCATTCATCCCTACAGACTTCCCCGATCCCGTCTGACCAGCGATGAGGAGGTGTGGCATCTTCGCGAGGTCACCGACGATGAAGTCACCATTGATATCCTTCCCGATGGCGAGAGCGAGCTTCGACTTGTGGTGAGTGAAGCTGTCATCTTCGAGGACTTCACGGATGCCGACGATATCTCGCTTCTCATTCGGGACTTCGATTCCGACGAGTCCGAGTCCTGGAATTGGTGCTTGGATGCGGATGGATTTTGCCTTCAGTGCCAGGGTGAGATCCTTCTTCAGTGATTCGATCTTCGAAAGGCGGACTCATTCACTCGGACGGAGTCGGTACTGGATCACGGTTGGCCCGACACATTCCTCTTCCATATCGACATCGATACCGAACTGGAGAAAGGTCTTCTGGATGAGGAGGGACTTCTCCTCGATCTCGTCAGGCGAGACGACGTTCTTGTGTTCGATTTGATTCAGGAGCTTCACACTCGGGAAATCCCAGGTTCAGAAATCCAGCGCCTTCGTCGGAATCTTCGATTCAATGACTTTCCCATCGATGGTCTCGAGGGGAACCTTTTTCGTGAGTCCAGAGACGACATTCGAGAGGATTGACTTCCCGGTCACTGGTTTTTTCTCTTCTTTTTTCTCCTTGGACCTGTGGAGTTCAGCGAGTTTGCGCTCGAGTTCTTCAGCCTTTTTCTTGTACTGGGTATCGATCTTCGATTTCCGAGGTTCGTCATCCAGAGTATCTTCACTCGATGGGAGGATGACTTCGCGGACGGTTGAGAGGGATGGGACAGATTCACGTACTCTCGAGAGGAGTGTCCTGTACGAGATGCGGAGTGTCATCCAGAGACTCGCGAGAAAGAGAAAGGCAAGCGAGAGGATCGCAGCAGTTCGTCCGAGGAAGGTGATGAGGTACTCATGCAGATCGAAGAATCCGATCGTCGTGGCTCGATAGATCCCGAGGAGTGAGGTGATCGAGAGGAAATACAGGAGGAGTCCGATGAGTCGTGCAGACGACCAAGATGCCTTCTTCACGAGGATCATCACTCCGAGTGCGACCATGATCGGTGAGAAGAGCCATCTATAGGATTCACTCGAGAAGAGACTCGTACCGATGAGGGCAAAATATTTTCCGACGGTTGATGCCTCCTTGGTCGAGAGGAACATCAGGGCGCCGAGTACGACGAGGACGCCTCCGACGATCATATTCTGGAGCTCGACGGTCATGAAGCTCAGTTGATGTGTTTTCTTTTTTGCCATGGCGAGATTATAGGGAAAGAGAGAGGGTTTGCAAAAGGAAAAGAAAAGTATATTGTACAATAATTTATGAAAATGTTTTGACAAGAATTAATAAATACATATCTTAAATTAAATATAAATTATGAAAAGTCCAAACATCCAAACATCTATGATTACACTTACGCAGTGAGTACCTGTTTCTGATGATAGACTGAAACAGTTATTTCCTAGAGTGAAATTTTATTATCCTGATACGAATTGAGAAGTATTACTCGAATGAATAGATCCACATCAAGTATCATTTCTTCATAGAATACCACCTAATCCTAAAGTTACTCGTGAAATAGAAGATGTAAGAACAAAATTACGGCTCTTATGATTATGAATTATTATAGTTCCTGGTCAGGTTTATGAATCAGGACCCCAGTGATTACGATTAGATCTTGCAAGTATTGCACGGTTTATACCATTGGAAGTAGATGCAGTGTTAACACACTTTTCCGTTGAAGAAATTTTACATGGTGATAATATCTCCTGTGATCAACATATGTGACTATTAAGGTTGTATTGAATTCAAGAAAAAATCCTACATGAGTAGGATTTTTTCTTGAATTAGACTTTCTTTTTCTTATACTCTCCCTGATTTAAATTTTTCTATGCTCAAACTCATCGATACTCTTCGTGCGAAGCCCTCTGATCGGACTATTCGACTTGTCCGAACAGGATTCGCAATCATTCTCCTCTTCGACATCACCTTCGGGATAGCGAAAACTCACTGGAACTACTCGAGTATTCCACAGAGCCTCATCTATATCCTCTACTTCTTCCCGCTTGTAGGTCTAGTTCGTGGGATATTCGATCCAGGAATTTTCCGAAAAAAGATTTGGAAGTGGACCGTCTTCGGGCTCGGTATCACGATGATGCTCATCTCACTCTTCCTCATCGAGACTGATATGGATCAAATGATAGATCGAAAAATTGTCGTCCAATCCACCTCAGGTGAGATCTCTGCTGGGCAGTTTGCTCAATGAGCCGTATATCAGGAGAGTGGAGTAATATCAATACCTTCTGTTGATACGGATTTCTGGATTGGTTTCTTTGGATTCTGGGTGGCGATCTTTGGATTCGCCCTGACGAGCAAGAATATCACGAAGAAAAATGAGCGATTCGGTGAGAAGGTGACGAAGATACGAGTGTAACATTTCATTTCATACTCCCATGAAAGTGGGGGTATTTTTTTGTCGAATCTAAGGTTTTTTGAAACTGTCCCAGAAACACTAGATTCCTGCATTCGCAGGAATGACAGACGTATTTTGTCATTCCGCACTTGTTGCGGAATCTTGTTCCCCTCCTTTGTAGAAAATTCGGTATTTCTTCCCATGCCACGCAGGAATGACAAGGATTTATACAATATCTCGCATACTGAGCTGGATCTTTCCGGTTTTTGTATCGATTCCCGTCACACGGACTCGGATATGATCGCCGACACTCACGATTTCTGATGGATTTTTCACGAATCTGTCTGCCATCTGTGAGACGTGGACGAGTCCATCGTTCTTGAGTCCGATATCGACGAATGCACCGAAGGCAACGACATTTCTCACGACCCCGTCGAATATCATTCCCTCTCGGACATCTTCGAGTGCGACCCTTTTCTTCGCCTGAGTATGAGTCGAGTTCACACGTTTCTCGATACCGAGTTCCTGATAGGCACTCAAGATGAATTTCAATGTATCACGATTGGTATCCAGATAGAGATCAATCATTGCCCGAGCATGATCAGAAAAATTTGCCTCAGTTATATTGTGTTCGAGGATGTAGCGTGCAAGTGGGTATTGGTCAGGGTGGATATCAGTATTATCGAGGGATTCGCTGCTCTCGGGGACACGGAGAAATCCAATCGCAAGCGTATAGGCTTTTTCTGAGAGAACTTTTTGGAGCGCTTTTCGTGATGTGTAGGGACGATGATTGTAGATTTTTTTCGCTTCTCGCTTATCGATCCCAGAAATATGTTGGAGGATATAGATTGATGCCGTATTCACATTGATCCCCACAGCATTCACGACGTCTTCGACGACGTATCCGAGTTTTTCAGTGAGCTTCTTCTCTCCGACATCATGCTGGTACATGCCGACTCCGATCGATCAGACAGGAACCTTCACGAGCTCAGAGAGTGGATCGATATACCTGCGCCCGATCGATACCGTACCACGATCGAGTGAGTCGAGGTCTGGAAATTCCTCTTGGGCTACAGGACTGGCTGAGTAGACGGAGGCACCAGATTCATTGACCACAAAAATAGAAATCTCTGCAAAACGTGAATT
This sequence comes from Candidatus Altimarinota bacterium, assembly GCA_031423995.1. GTDB lineage: Bacteria > Patescibacteriota > Gracilibacteria > BD1-5 > UBA2023 > STC-74. Next base: position 3,737 of record JANPGO010000072.1, read on the forward strand.
TTGCGTTCAAATCTCCGTTTCCTCACTCGTCGTACTATTTTTAGTACGACTCGTTCCGGTACTCGATTTTCATGACAAACTTCATCGTTTTCCAGGAGATTCTTGCTCAAGAATAACGAGTACTTCTCCAATCAGGAGAGATACATCATCACACCCGGTTCCATTTCCGATCACGATCGTATCGATCGCATATTCACTGAGTAGTTCTCTGAGTTTTGTGCGAGCATTCTCTGCTTCATGAAGAAATATCTTGTCAAAATGAAGCGGATTCCCGAGGGCATCGATGACACAGATCTTGCACCCTGCGCGATATCCCGGATCGATCGCGAGGATCGTCTTCCCATATTCGGGTCGAGTCATGAGAAGCGAGAGGAGATTGGTCTGGAAGCTCGTGATCGCATCATCCTCTGCAATCTCGGAGAGTGTACTACGGAGCTCATTCTCTACTGATCCGAAGAGAGCATCATATCCGATCTTGAATGCTCATTCTAGTTCTGTGATGAATGTGCTTCGAATATGAAGTATACTGGTATAGGTATATCGGATATGCTCTATGGATTCATCATCTTTCTCGATTCTGACATTCAGAATTCCGAGATTCTCTCCACGATTGAGAGCAAGGATCTGATAGGGCTTAATCCGATTGATCCGGGCAGAGAATGCGAAATAGAGTTCGAATTTCGGTATCTGTTCGGTATCCTTCGCATTGAGCTTCTCGAGCATCTTCGCACTCTTCTTGCTCGCGGATATATCACCTGATTTCTCCAGAGTCTCGATGAGTGCATGGCGGAGTATGGCATTCGCAGATATTTCTGCTCCAATAATCTCACTCGCCCCTTCGATGATCTCCTCTCGTGGATACTTCTCGAGCAGGTCTTCAGGGATTATTACCGTATTTCTCTTCATCGAATCGGCGACGACCTGAAATCCCTTCTCGATCGCGATCATGGCTTTGCTTTTCTTCTTCGACTTGTAGGGCTTATAGAGCTCCTCGACTTCCTTCAGTGTCTTTGCAGCGATGATATTCGCGAGGAGTTCAGGAGTCATCTTGGCGAGCTCTTCGATCCCATTGATCGCTGTCTGTTTCGCTTTGTGAAGGTTCTCTTCTTTAGTTTGGAGTTCGATGATAGCACGGATATCATTCTCATCGAGGTTGCCCGTACGTTCCTGACGGTATCGTGCGATGAATGGTACTGTCGCACCCTCAGCTGTGAGCTCGAGAACAACTTCTACCTGGAATTTCTTATAGTCCAGTGTGCTAGAGATGATATCGATGTAGTTCGGGGTGGGGAGGAGGGTTGAGAGCATGAAAATATTAGAACAACGTCTTGGATTATAGGAAAAAGAAATAGTAATCCAATTAGAATTCCGAAATCTGTTAAGAATTGCTATTTACTCAGGATTTCCAAATACTCTACCGTTCATATCCTGATAAAAAATACAATAGAAATAAAGAAACAAGATAAAACCTTGTTTCTTTATTTCTAAGAACTAGCTCAGATTTAGTCTTATTGTGTTTTTCTAGGTTTAGCGTCCTTAAACTTTTGTATAGTTTTAGCAAAATGCCCTTGGAATATCCCCGATATATCAAGTGAAGTAAGTTCGCTATCATTTAGAGTATAAACGACAATTCCATCTGCCTTATAAGGTGCCATAAGTACACTTTTTCAGTCTTTGAGATTATCATAAAGTATGTCATAATTTAGAGTGAGCTTATTTCCTGTAATGTTTACATTCTTTAGCGTATGTCGCATCGTATTTGTAACGACTATACCATTACCATCAGGTGCTATAAATTCGGCATACAGTGTACATCATACGGCATTTTTTGGATCGGGGCAAACTAATTTTTGTACATCAGCTTGTGTACTTCTCAATACCTTAGCAGGCTTTTCAGTATTATCCGAACATCATGCTAAGGCTATAGCAGATGCAGAAAGTAAAATTCAAAATTTATTGGACATAAGGTAAATATTATATAGTATATAATTATATAGTCAATTAAAAATTAAACTTTCTCTAAAAAAATAGTAATGTTTAGTAAATTCCATCTAAAACACCTCACTAAATCCCTTCTCTGGATCATCGAATATTCGTAGTACCCCATCCTGGATGAGCCAAACTGCATTCGAGATATGTTCGAGGAGATCACGGTCATGCGAGACGATGAGGCTCGTGCCGTTGAAGTGCTCGAGCATATTCTTGATGACATTCTTCGAGTGGAGGTCGAGGTGATTCGTCGGTTCATCCATGATGATGACGTGCGGCTCGGCAAGGAGCATCTTCGTGAGTGCGACCTTGGCTCTCTCACCTCATGAGAGTGTCCGGATCTTCTGGTCCACCTTCTCTCAGGAGATGAGGAGTCCTCCGAGCATCGAGCGGATCTCATTGTCCTTCGGATGGTATTTCGAGAGCTCAGCAATGATCGTCGCGTCACCATCGAGGTCGGCGAGGACCTGCGAATAGGAGCCGATGATGAGATCAGGATTGATATAGATACTTCCTGAAAGTGCCTGGATTTCCGCAAGGATGGTCTTTAGGAGTGTTGTCTTCCCTGCCCCATTCTTTCCGATGATCCCGATCTTGTCGTTCCTCCGTACTGTGAGTTCGCCATGTGTAGTGATTATAGGAGACTGATATCCTATCTCTAGATCCGAAAATTCCATGACTTTCTCAGGCAGCCGCTTATCGGTCTTCACGATGATGGATCTGACGGTGGATTCATTCTCGGGTTTTGCTATCCGTTCGATCTTCTCGATCTGCTTGATGCGACTCTGGACACTCGCGGACTTGCTCGGCGTATAGCGAAATCGATTGATCCAGGCTTCTTGCTCTTCGATATCCTTCTTCTGGAGCTCGTGAGCCTTCATCTGTCGATCATAGCGAGCCTGTTTCTCG
>JANPGO010000073.1:0-2479 GCA_031423995.1 Candidatus Altimarinota bacterium
TCGGAGTGGAGGTAGCGGACCTTGAGTCCATTCTCTGCGAAGTAGTTCGCGAGGTCTTCGGAGGATTTCTTCGTGATCGTGGTGATGAGGGATCGCTCACCGCGAGACTTCGCTGCCGCGATATTGCGCATGAGGGAATCCACCATATATTCCATATCTTCGATCGCAATCTCGGGATCGAGGAGCCCCGTCGGGCGGATGACCTGCTCGGCGACGACTTTCTCATGGGCAGCCTCATACTTCGATGGTGTTGCCGAGACAAATACTGTTTGTCCGATCTTTTTCTCGAATTCATCGAACTTCAGAGGGCGATTCTCCATCGCCGATGGAAGACGAAATCCATAATTCACGAGATTTTCCTTGCGTGCTCGATCTCCAGCGTACATTCCTCCGACTTGGGGGACGGTGATATGCGACTCATCGATGAAGGTGAGAAATCCTTCAGGAAAGAACTCCATCAGTGTCGCAGGGGGTTCTCCAGGATTGCGATTGCCGAGGTACATCGAGTAGTTCTCGATCCCATTCACATAGCCGACCTCCGAGAGCATCTCCATATCATACTCGACACGCATCTTGATCCGTTCTGCTTCGACGAGTTTCCCCTGACTCTGGAAGTATGCAACCTGTTCTTCCATCTCATGCTTGATCTTCGGGATGACCGCTTCAACTATCCCTTTCTCTGTGACGAAGTGTTTCGCTGGAAATATTGTCACCATATCCAGTTCTTCGATGAGTTCATTGGTCAGGTGTTCGATCCGCGTGATACGATCGAGTGAATCTCCGAAGAATTCGAGTCGGATGATCGATTCGCTCGATGATGGCCAGATCTCGAGGGTGTCACCCTTCACGAGGAACATCCCAGGCTTCCAGTCAGCGGTCGATCTCGTGAATTGGATCATGACGAGTTCGCGGATAATATTCTCGATGACATATTCTTTCTCGAGTTCGAATCGGAGACAATGCGCCTCATACTGGTCGACTTCCCCGATACCATAGATACACGATACTGATGCGATGATGATGACATCCTTTCTCGTCAGGAGTGATTCGGTCGCCGCATGACGAAGTCGGTCAATTTCTTCATTGATCGTCGCTTCTTTTTCGATATAGGCACCACTCTTCACGACATACGCCTCAGGCTGATAATAGTCGTAGTACGAGACGAAGTAGTGCACGGCATTTTCTGGGAAAAATTCCTTGAATTCCTGAGCGAGCTGAGCGGCGAGGGTCTTATTGTGCGCCATGATGAGCGCCGGACGCTGGAGTTCAGAGATAATATTCGCCATCGTGAAGGTCTTTCCTGAACCCGTCACTCCGAGGAGTGTCTGGAAATCGTTTCACTTTCTGATCGAGTCGACAAGTTTTTTGATTGCCTGTCACTGGTCACCAGCGGGAGAGTAGGGAGAGTTGAGTTTGAACATAGTTGGGGATTATATATATATTTCTCATTTTCTCCACCGATTTTCGAGAAAAATATAAAAACATAAGAATTAAAATTGACAAAAATCAATATTTCATAGTATTGTATATACTTAATTCTCAGATTATAGCTAGTAATATACCCATCATCCCATCATGAGCTACTCTTGAAGAAAAATGATATGTGGTCGTAATGTTAGCTAACCGAGTGCAAGAAAAAACAAAGTCATTACGTGCGTTTAATAGACTCTTTGGCACACAGCAACCACATACTATTATTGAGAGACTTTTACGAATGAGTTCAAGAGCTCTTCATGAGAATGTAAATCGAGAAATATTTCGATTATTAGCATTCGAGCCAGGGTTGTTTTATGTAGAAAGTGACTTTCCCGTCAACCATAACCTAAAACACGGAAGTATATGGTCTGATGGTACACTCCTTGATCGATGGGAAAAATATGTGAATAAACCGAATCCTCATCATATCGTACCACGGAGTCGAGGATGAACAAACGCTCGTCGTAATCTATGGCAGGCAGACCGAAAAATGCATGAGGATTTCCATTTAGTCTTTCAAAACCTCACTCCCTTTGAGCAGATAGCAATGATACTTCAATTGTTTAGAAATACTTTTTGAAGAGATTTTCAAGATCGAGTACAAAGTTTACTTAAGGTGGAATTTACAGAACCATGATGCTATCTTCCAGGAGTAGTTGATGGGAACAAGTATGTCTAGTTGATTAGATAATTTTCTAAAAAACTATTCTTTTATTTCTCTGAGTACCTTCTCCGCATGTCCCGTTGCCTTCACATTCCTCCATTCTCGGAGGATGTTTCATGAGGAGTCGAGGAGGAAAGTAGAACGGATGACTCCGATCATCTTCTTGCCGTACATATTCTTCTCGCCGATCACCGAGAACTGTTCGTGGAGTTCACCCGTCGTATCGGATATGAGCTCGATCCCGAGGTTACAACTGTTCGTGAATTTCTCATGAGAGGCGAGAGAATCCTTCGAGACACCGATGATCTGGATACCGAGACCAGCGAAGTCTCACTTGAG
>JANPGO010000074.1:0-22176 GCA_031423995.1 Candidatus Altimarinota bacterium
CTGAAGTCAAGAAAATCACCCTACAATCTACCACCAAAGGCCGCTAATCATGTTCTCATATTCGACGATACCACACTTGTCTAAACGGAAATCTACCTTGGTATAAGAGCCCATTTTGGATCATTATTCAAATAGGTTGAACTGAGAATGTTTTTTTCCACAAATGACCAAGCATTTTTTCCATTCGGTTGATCCGTCACGAATGAGGCTGCACCAAGTGCAAAGTATGGATATCCTCCACTTGGGCTACCCAGTATATTATTAAAGGTTGATGGTGCATCAAAATTTATAGCATTCTGGGCTCCGGTGAGGAATCCTGTTTTTACCTGTGACCATGTTGAGAAGTATCCTCATTGTATCGACTGCGTTGGTAAGCGATAGGCGCCTGCAAGATATGGATTATATCCTGGATCTGTCAATTGTCCGATAAGATTCGGAGCAAACCAATTTATCAGGGCATCTGTTGGATATCCAAGTTCTTTTGTTCGACCAAGCGCATACATGAGGAAATTTTGTTCCCATGGAGATATTGCCTTACTTGTCATTTTTGGATCTGATGGCTCCTGAACGGCGAGAGGTACCCCCCCTTGTTCCCAAAAATGAAGAGCTGGAATTCCTACTGTTCACCAATCCTGCTTTCCAATAGTATTTCCCCACTTCCATAGAGCATTCCCCTGGAACTGACTTCCTGTGATATCACGAGCCCCTTCCCAGGCCGCAATAGTATCATTGATAAGCATCGTAAAATAGTCTTTCTCTGGCATTGAGTCTGGTGTCATAAAGGCTGTCTGTGCTCGATTACGAAGTACCCAAGCCTGTCCTCGTATTTGTCCACAACCAGAAGCGTTCCCTGAGATGACTCATTCTGCACCTGTCGGACCCCTACCACACGGAGTTGTTCATGCGGCACCATTGAAGTATGCAGTCGAATATGATGCCCAGAATTGCATTTCTTCGAGATAAAATGGATCTCCCGTTACTGTGTACTGTGGAGAGAACATATCTGGCTGATGTGCCGCATCAGGAACCCATCCGCCATACGCTTGCTCAGTTATGTTGCCAACCTGTACTATCCTATCAGATGGGAGTGTATAGGGATAGTTGATACCGCATATAAGGCATATAGTTTTTCTATCAGTAATCGATACTGGATGACCTAATCCGGAAACAGTCTTCGCTCGATCAAAGTACCTTTTTGCATCCCCTTCACGGTAATGCATAGGCCAAGCGGCGGAAAGATCGGCAATACCAAAGGCTTTATCCTGGGCATCCTTATCTGCACTGTAGAGCCACATGGTGGTCCAGGTCGGATATGGACCGATTTGAGGTTGATCTCCTGCTGTTGCCATTCATTTCTTCATCTCCCCTGCATCATCATAGAGATCTTTATTTCCGCTCTTCCAGGCAAGTGCATTCGCTGTGAGTGCTGACTGTGGGATGACTTTGCTGGTATCATAATTGGGTAAAAATTTCGTCGCGCTCAGGTATCCTATGTTTGGATTGATCGATATTGGAGAAGGTATTCCTCCGAGCCAGTACTGCTTCGTCCAACGAGAAGCGGCCAGCATATTCAGCGGTGTTGTTCTCATATAGACATTCGATGGGCTCGTATTTCCGATGGTCAGTACCATACTATCGACCAGCAGATCTTCTTGTTGTTCAGTATTCGCGAGTTCCCCTACATATCTCACTTCGACCTGGTGGGTAGATGGCCAAAATGTGGCAATAAACTCTGGCCGAAACGGGCAATAATTATCAAAACCAAGATCATATTTTGAACCTGCTTTTCCTCCGCAGAGAATACCCTGACTATGATCGGCTAAAATAATGGTCGTTGATAGAGGCCCACTTGCCCACACTGTATAATTCCCACTTGTAAGCATGAGACGGGCATCAGCAATTTTTGTCACTCAGCCTTTCGTGAGCTTTATCTGAGCATTAAAGTCATAGAGAGAATCGAGAAGTTGTGTCTGTGTAAGGGGCGTATTCCCTACAGTACTTCATCTACCAAAAGTAGCAGTAATTGTCTGGTTACTCGAAAGAGTTGGAATAATAAAAGAAATTACTGCATGTTTGAGTGATCCATCACTCCATCGTGATTTCACATCAACTTGAGTGGGAAGAGTTTTTCCATCTAGGGTGACTTGCGCTTGATTTCCAGAAGGAATTTCTCCTTGTACAAATGGCCTCCCTAGCTGGACAGGATAGTTCGAAATAGGATTTCCCTTATTTGTGAGAGTTATACTATTTCCAGCAGATGGAACAATAACCTTTACCTGTGTTTTTACAGTCACTGAGCTCGTCTGAGCTGAGGTATTTCATACTGAATCATATGCAGATATTACATATGAATAACTCGTATTCGGGGAAAGTGAATTATCAGAGTATGAAGGTGTATTTACGGTTGCAATCTGTATACCATTTCGATAGATATTGTATCATAATACCCCAATATTATCAGTAGATGGGCTCCACTTGAGATCGGCTTGTGTAGAAGATACGGTAGTGCCCGTGAGGAGTGTTGGTACGCTTGGTGGAATGGTGTCTGATGAACCAGATGATCATCGGATACCGTCATATTGATATGCCCATGTCATAAATGGTCATACATATCCTGCCTTTGGTGGCTCAGAAAAGAATATAAATACATTATCAACAGAGTCATAATCAATATTATGAAACACTTGATCGCCTACACCCCTTGTACTGGTAGAAGAAACCATCGTACGAGCATACCAGACCTTCTTGATAGGATCAAATGCATAAAATATTCCTCCTCGTATTCCTCATCATATAATCTGATTTACAGAATCATACGCCCATCCCGTCTCACTTGCTGCACCATCGGGTTCTCCGACATAAGGAAGCACTCTCGGTGGCAAGGAACCAGTTATTCCTGTCATTTTGGTAATAGTACTCTTTGAGAAATTCGATCGGTCCAAGGTGATTTCGTATGCACTTCCATCATTACGGATAAAGTACATTTTTTGATTCGGCGGATAGTAGACAAGATTCTGTGCAACCATCAGATCGGGTTGAGATTCAGTAATAGCTACTTCGACGGTTTCTTTTACTGGATCATAGACTGACATTCATCTCGTAGAGACAATAATTATTTTTCCGGATACGGGATCATATTCACTCGTTGCATATGCATCAACCCAGTTTCACATCTTTGCGGTTGCCTTCCATGATTTTGTAACTGGATTATAGTGCCAGAGTTTTCCAGGGTAATCAACATGCCTAAAGACTTCCTGACATAATGGATTATTTGGAGTTGGTCAAGTGAGAATCAGTTCTCCTACATTTTGAGCATAGACCATCATATCATAGGTATGACGTGTCATCGGTCGCGGTCCTGTAGATATCCATCCCCCTGTCGTTTTATCGAAATTGCTTTCCTTAAGTTCTGAGAGTGGTGTAGTAGGATAGGCACTTTTCCACGTATACGGCTGAGTTTTCATATCGAGCACATCTACATCATCTCGTGGAATCGCAGAGTGTCAACCTCCAAATAATAGTAATTGATTGTGTTGATTATCATAGTTAAATCGACCAAAGTCTGTAATTGAAGTAGGATAGGCATCACAACCGGGAAGGAATGCGGGTTTATAGTCACCCAGGTATGTTGCCACTCATTCTTTGAAAATAACTTGGGAAGGTACTGGGTTACTTGACGCTGGATTGACAGTAACGATAAGGTCTTGTGTCGTCGTCCCACCATCTCTAGCACAAGAAAGAGTATATGTTGTTGTTTGTACTGGAGAGACTACTGCATTTCAAAGTGTAAGGTTGTTCGTATTAAAATTTGTTCCCTTACATGACGTAGCACCTGATGATGAAAATGTAAGAATACTACTTTGTCCAGAATAGATGGTTGTACTCAATGTTAGGAGCCTCACTGAAGGCTTTGTCTTGGGATCATTGATGGTTGATCCTGTAGAAATCTTCAGGATATAAGCATTATTTATCCAGGAATTGATCGCTAGAATAGCATCTATTGAGGGAATATACTTAAACCGTGCCAATGTACCATTATTCACGAAGGGAACTGGATTTCCCCCAGCATCTTGTGGATTTGCAGGACCGTTTGTAAATGTTTGAATCATGCAAGTTTTTGTATCTGGATTGAAAATATATACTGAATTTCCGAGTCATGGCCATCCGACAATACGATCGATTGCAGAATCATAGGTAAGTCCTGGATAGTCTGCTCCCGCGATAGCATCGCATCATTTTACCTCGGAAGACCAATCCTGAAGCTGGTAAGTACTTCCTGACGCGAGACTGATAGCTTCTACTTTTGGGGTGCCTTCTTTTAAATACGGGCTCCCCATGAAGATAAAGAGTTTCCTTTTAGGGTCGATAACTCCATAGGAATTGGTTGGGAGATTCATGCCTTGGTTCAGAAGCACGTAGGTATTTGTATCATAGTTATAGCTCCAGAGTTCGTGGTTGTCTGTCACGAAGACAAGCTTTGTATTTATATCGTAGTCAGCCGTGACTGAAGGATTTGCATAGAAAGAACCTGGAATTGTTCATTTTACACCATTCACTGGATCCATCCGTTTCCACTTGAGATTAGACATATCCAGTGTCCAAGTCCCGAAAGAAGTATTTCATCCTCCACAGGCAAGTGAACCTCAAAATGTGAACATACGATCGGCGTGTTGGATATAGACAAGACCTCCGTACGTATGACGAGAGTTAGGATTACCATCGGAAAGAGTTTCTTTACAGTCATTGAGATCTGTATTTATAGGAGATGGATCATTGAGTCTGACGAGATTTGGGGGGGTCTGTCCGAGATTGAGAGCATAGAGCTCATTTCCGAAATAATCACCATGTCCTCCGCCCCAGAGAATAAAGCGATTGCGAAAACTGTCGAATATTCCACTACTCCAAGCAGCAATAACACTCCGACAGTAATAACTAAAAAGATACTTATTCCCATTCCAATCCTTCTGTCCATCTGGAGGACAAACATCTTTCAGTTTTGTACTGAAAAGTTCGTTCCATCCGAGGGTATAGATTCCAGGGGTACCTCCCTTCTGTGTTGTGGCTCTCACTGAGCTCGTCAGAGCTGAAGTATTTCCTGCTGAATCATAAGCAGATACTGCATATGAATAGGTGGTGGATGGTGTGAGATTCGAGTCTGAGTAAAGAGATGTAGTAGAAGTTGCTATAGAAGTTCCATTTCTGTAAATATTGTATCCAGCTACGCTCACATTGTCTGTGGATGCAGACCAGTTGAGTGTAATATTTGTGGAAGTAATATTCGAAGTTGTGAGGGTAGTTGGTACAGACGGAGGAATATTATCCTGTGACGGAGTACTATTTGGAGTACTGAATGTAGCATCTGGTGATGCACTCACCCTTCAGATACTATCTTTAGAGAGGACACGGTAGTGGTAGGTCTTTCCTGAAGAAAGTCATGTGAGAGCGATTGAGTGATTCATGAGGAGCTTGGTATCGACAGGAGTCTTGCTCCCGTATATAGTCGTGAGTCCATATTCGACACTGCTATCGGATGGTGATCCGGTCACCCAGGTGATCGTGGCACCAACTTGGGTAATTGATGAGACTGCTACAGAGCTAATATCATTGAGTGGAGTTGGAGTTGGTCCAGGTGTTTGGACTGGCTTCGTAGTAATGTTTATGGTATTGGTCTGTATCGAGAGATTTCCTGCAGCATCAGAGGCTCGTATGAAGTAGGAGTATGCAGTATCGGGAGTGAGTGAGCTGTCAGTGTAGGTTGTATCTGTTATCGTGGTGAGGAGGACTCATTTTCTGTAGACATTATAGCCTGTCACTCAGATATTGTCCGTCGATGAAGACCAAGTGAGTGTTACTGCATTCGTTATAATATTGGAAGCGGCGAAGTTCTTTGGAACACTTGGAGGAACAGTATCCCGAATCTTCTGAAGTGTACGAATGGTGATCTTGGGAGAAGGGGTTGAGTAGTTTCCTGCAGCATCAAGAGCAACGACAGTATACGTATAGGAAGTACTCGAAAGGAGTCAGGTATCTGTATAGGTAAGACCTGTCATCGTCGTGATGAATGTATCATTTCGGTAGATGCGGTAGCTTGCAACTCAGATATTATCTTTGGAGGGAGTCCAGGAGAAAGAAGTACTACTGTCAGTATTCGCGATGAATTTGGGAGCGGTTGGAGCGGTTGGTGGTGTGGTATCTGATGTTTTCTTCAGTGTCTCACCAGTGAGGGTTGCTGATGGAAGCGATGAATTGGATTTCGCATCGAAGGCTATAATAGAGTAGATATACTTTGTTCCATCCTTGAGGTTGGTATCTGTATATCTTGTCACTCAGGAGTTCGTGATGTAGAGAGGTATATTGTTTCGGTAGATACGGTAGCCTGCAACTCAGATATTATCTGTCGAAGATGACCATGAAAGACTCAGTGTCGATTCTGTTTTGTTGGTAAGGATGAGGTTGGTTGGAGCGGTTGGTGGTGTGGTATCAAAACTCGTTTTGGCTCATCCAGATGGTGTTGATCAGGGAGAAACTGACAAACTCGGTGAAGTGGTATTTGGATTCTGGATGGTTGCTATGGGAACATCGATAGACTGTTGAAGACTGCTATAGATAGTAGGACTCGCTGTGGATGCATCTGGAGTATAGGGTATCTCGATGAGATTCGAAACAGATCCATTTCCACTGTCATTTTTTGGAAGGATACGAAAGTCATAGATGAATCATTTCTCAAATCAAGTGAGTGTTGCGTAAGTATGAGTACTCACGCCATCTGTGTAGACAGAGTAGGCAGAGTCAGTTGATTTCTTGTATTGTACTATGTAGTCATTGGCAAGACTGGTTGTATTTATTTGATCAGCATTCTTCCAGTAGAGGATGATAGAACCCTTATAGTTCATTCCTCGAACTTCGATGATGCTAGGTGGTGTGGTTCAGAGAGCATTCACAAAAGATAGGTATATTCCTTGTGATGCGATGAGGAGTATACCTATGAAAATAGTGGTCCACTGAAGAAGAGAAACTCTACGGAGTATAGAGAAAGAGCCCATAGGAGAGTATATTACCAATAAATACTCCTGAGAATATGGATTTCAGGGGGAAAGGCAAGAAAAAAAATGATTCATACAGAATGTACGAATCATTTTTGATGTGCATAAGTAGTTATCGAAGAATTGTTGGAATCCTTGGATTCTTCGAGTTCCCGTTCTGATCGAATTTTGCTACTGCTGTAGCGTTCTTCGTATCAGCGAAACTCCATGACTTCATACTCGAATCAGAAAGGGTAAAGAAGTTCTCCCCACGATAGAGACTTCGTGTTATATAATCACTCGAATAATTCCAGAAATTCGATGCCATATAACTCTCAGCAGTTGAATCTGCATAACAGTATTGTGGAACATAATTATACTCTGTGGTGCAATACTGACTCCCATCGAGGAGTTTTCTGCATGTTTGATTATTATTCGATTTTCCGAGGTATGGTTCACAGGAAGTTTTCCATTCTTTTACAAGATCAGACGGAGGGAGGATATGTGTGACCCGGAACTTCTCTGTCACACTTCCTGGAACAATCGAGAGTCCGATGAGTCACTGGTAGATCGACTTCGCTCGGTAGGTGTCGACTGGATCATGGGCACTATACTGAATCTGAGCAGGGAGAAGGAGGAGATTTTTTTCCTTATACCAGACGAAGGCGCGAGGATTGGTGAGGACTTCTGAGCTTGAACCATTGTCCCCAAGTGTGAGTGATCCTTCTTGCTTTGGACTCTTCACATCAGCAACATTGTAGAGGTCGATCTTGAGTCCTCCATTTTGGGTTCCTCCATATTTATTCGTGAAGGTATCATAGCCAAGCCCGATGAGTCGATCCTTGTCATACGGATGGAGGTAGGTCGAGTATCCTGGCATCTTGAGTTCTCCGAGGATCTTCGGTGCTGTCGGAACAGAGAGATCGATGACGAAGAGTGGATCTATCTGTTGGAAGGTGACGAGGTACAGTCGATCCCCGATAAAGCGTGCGGACTGGAAGTTTTCCCCAGGAGCAATCCCAGTCAGAGAACCAATCACCTTTCACTCAGGACTCAGGACTGAGAGTTCCGTCTCATTCTTACTCGTTCCACTTGACCAGCTGTATTTCTGTGTCACGATTCGAAAGTTTCCTTGTCCATCTTCGTCCATCGAGTACTGATTCATCGGATTTCCAGGAAGCTTGGTCGTATACTTGTAAGTAAGTGTGCCAGCATTGAGAGCATATCGATGAACGAGTGTGGATGCTTCATATTGACCATACCATGGAGCTATATTTTTATCACTTTCTGCTATTATCGGTGTAGTCTGGGAAATAGTCGATGTGATATAGAGGGAACTCTGACTCATATGGATCTGACTGACATCACCGAAAATGAGTTGGCTCTGCATTTTGGATGTAGGGCTACTGATATCAACGGATGAGAGGGAGACAAAAGAAGGAGAGAAATCAATATGTTTCATGGTCTCATCATCTGGAAGAACAAAGGTAATATCACTACAGGATGCAACGGATGAGCGGATACTCTGTGTATATTTTCCTGTATTCGAACTCGATCGAGCCTCTCGAATCTGTGGGACGACATACTTGAGCGCGAATTCAGCACGGAGTTTTTTGAGTGATGCTTGATACTCTATATCAGTCCCCTTCTGATTCGCTACGAAGTAGACAGGCGGAACACGAAGGGTATTCGTGGAGAGAAGGTAGAGGGTTGATCCAATCAGACGAGAATCATGATAGTCTCCATCAATCTGATTGTATCGATCCAGAACTGGGTTTGTAGGATCTTTCACAGTATAGACAGCAACGACTGTCTTGTTCTCAGGAGCATAGTAACGGTAGAAAAAATATGGACCCGTTGAGATATATTTATGTCCGACGAGAACGAGTTTTCCATTCGAGAGGTACATCTCGACCGAAGAAAATGACTCAGGGAGTGAGAGAATCTTCTGAAGCTTCATATCACTCATTCGGACGATACGAATCTGATGAGCAGATTCGCTATACGAATAGATATTTGTTCCATCCGTCTTGACTACATCAGCCTCATCAACTCACGCGACCTGAATATTAGTCGTCGAAAAGGGATCCGTGGAAGGAGTTGCTCACTTATCACCAATCGTACTTTGCGTTAGTTCACCCTTAGCACGAACGCTATTGGTCACAGGTGATCCGGTTGGAACAGGCACTGCCATATCGAGAGCCATGCCTCCCTTCATCATATACGGACCATAAGGAGACCAATAGTTTGATTGATATCGTTCGAAGATATTAACAAGTGTATCTTCGAGTTCCGAACAGGAATTGAATTTTTTGACTTCGAATTTCGGCTCAACTACTTTCGCTGCATCTGGGAGACTACACTTCTGAACAGGAGTCCAGCCAGCAGGCACATCACACGGAGTGGAAAACGCATGACATTCTCCTGTCGTTGAGTTTTTGGCATTCTGGATGACCTGTATACAGACCTTGGTATCTGTACCAGTATCTGGCACCTTCACGACGAGGGCAAGCGCTGGACTCGTGAAAGAGAAGAGAAGGGAAACAAGCACTGAAAAAGAAAGAAAATGTTTCATATGCTAAATGGTTAAAAAAGATAGTTTCAGTATACCCATTTTTCTGAGAGTGCAAGATGAATGAATCTTCAGAGCGGGTGGGTTTTCGAAGAAAACATATTGGCAATTCCCTTCCTCAGGAATAATCTTCACCAAATCTTTTCACCTCAAAAAAACTTTACTCCCCAAGAATATGAACAATATAGGTCGTATTCCCATCACGGACATAGCCTATTCCGATTTTTGTATAGTTCGGTACGATCATGGCATAGCGATGACTCCCTGATTCTTCGAGTCCATCCTGGAGGACGACGTGTCCAATATCTCCTTGTCCGTAGGCTATATTCTCACGGAATTCCCCATGCATATCGATTCAGAGCTTGTCGGCAAGTGAACCGATATAGTGCCCATCAGGATCGCGATGCCCATAATAGTGTCGGCGAACCATATCTTCGGACTTCGTCTGTGCGAGTCGGGTGAATTCTGGATCAATAACCAAGAGTCATCTTCCAAGTGCAGCTCGAAGTTTATTGATATGATTCACGATATAGGATTCGACAGTATTTTGGTCTTTCGCGACAATATGTGCGCTCTCATCCGAATAAGGTTTCAGAATATTCCAGACTTGACCTCGTACGATCGGGAAATTGAAGTAGGCAATTCCATCCTCCTGAACCGTCTCGAGCATATAGGATCCATTCTCACTCGTAGGAACAGAGAGAGAAATCGTTTTCCCAGAAAGAAGGAATGAATCAGATCCCACATCCTGCTTTGTGAAGTCGAACTCTCGTACATCTCCATCTGGAAGTGTGAGGTAATATGTACCTCGAATTTTCGGCGACGAAGGAACACGGAATTTTACGGTTGTAGTTGTTTTATTATTGCGAAGTGTCATTCCCTTCTGCATGACTCGTTCATGAATACGATCGAGGATCACAGAACCAGAGAAGAGGTTTGGAAGTGATTCTTGTCTGTCGAGAGGCCCTCCGAGTCCCAGACGATACCCATCAATCTTGATAGATGCTGATCATTTCTGAAATAGGAGCGGTGTATCGAATACAAAACGTGAGCCGGAAATATCATATTTTTTTCTATCTTGTTCGATATGCATATTCCCCCAAAATGCATTCTCATCGGAAAGGATGATAGTGGGACTTCCACTCTGATCCATACGAGGGATGACTTTCATACGATTTTTGGGAAGTGGTGGTGTGATAAGTTTTTCTCGATCAATCAAGGTTATTTCAGCTACATCTTGAGTCTGGAAGCTATTCCCACTTGCGAGGACGAAAATATACTTTCCTGGATTTTTAGGAAGAGTAAATGTAGCATGAAAAACTCAAGTAGTATCAACATCGAACAATCGACTGATTTCCTCTTTTGTTTCTTGATTTTGGAGAAAGAGTATAACGTGTGATTTTTTATCAGTCACATGTCCTTCGAATCCAATACTTTCGCCTGCAAAATACACTCTCGGGAGTGCTCGATTGAGGAGTATTCCTAGTGAAGAGAAACGATCTTCCCTGAATGTATCAAGAGTATTGACGGAAAGTGAAGGAATCCTTCCTGTTGTCTCAGGAGCAAAAAGGGTAAATGCTCGCCGAGTAAGATCGAGTACATTCGGATAGCGATTACAGTTGGGACGGTCATTGATATGGAGAACAACGCCAGTACTCTCAGAACTCACATAGACATTTCTTCCAAGTGGAATATCACAGGCAGCAGCCGTGAATCCATCCTGGTGAAATATTTCACCATTCGCCGTTGTACCTCCTTCAAATGAATCAGAATAGAATGTGCCTTCTTTCATAATGGTCGCTGCCGACACCACTACAGCGATGAACAATAAGGCACAAAATATCACATACCGCACAGTCATAGTATAAAGTTTAAGAAAACGGGTCATCCCCAGGGAGTTCAATCTTCGTGAAGAACGAACGAATGATATCTATGTGTTCAATTTTTGCATTGGAAAATGTCTTTGACCAATACCAGATAGCATATTTCTTTCAGAGTATATATGGATAAGCAACATTAATAGTTGCTTCCTTTTTCTTGGCATCGAATGCATATGTGAAGACCATTCGTTTTCCATTCTTTGAGAGGAGTATTTTTGCCTGATCATTCTCGATATGGAGAGAGAATTGTTTCAAGAAGGCATCAAATGTTAGAGTTCAGCTATATGAGGTGATATTATAATACGGCTTGGTAAAATACTCTCTAAGAGAAGTATAAACTTCTCCGCGAAGTCGAGCAACGAGTGATCTATCTGGTTCTATGAGGAAATCAAGGGTGACATGTTTTGAACCAGTCGTATCTATAGAGTAGAGTGAGCGAACGGCATCCGGAATAGATGTGATAGAAAAATAGGGGTTTACCTGATCCTTCCCCAGAACATAGGGAGATTTGAATTTTGCAGATTGCAGGAGTTTCTCGGCTCGAGCTATCATTTTTGCATCTTTTATTGGACTGGTATAGTAGATGAAGGCATAGCATGCGTCATGCTTCTTGTAATACCAGGTATCCATATATTCATACGAACCATCATTTTTTGGGCTTTTAGGTGTCGATTGAATCTTATAGAAGTCTCATGTTTTTCCGAGTGTCATGCCAGTATAGTCATACGTATCATCATCTATGATGAGTCCTGGAAGCGTATCTCTATCACGAATATATCCATACTCAGTCGTTGCATCACGAGTACACGAAAGTGATATAACAACACGCCCATAGTCATCTTGGAGCTTCCATGTCGAGAGCGAATTCTCAACATCGATCGAAGTATCTACAAGGTGAAATCCTGAATCAGCGGTATTCAGGAGCTCAAGTCATGCCCCCTTGAGGAAATTTGATTGCCTCATCTGAGACTGATTCTGGGAAAGAGTCGTGATAAATTTTGAGGCAAGAATCGATTTCACCTTCTGATATCCAGGAGTCTTCTCTCTGAGAAAGTCATCAACCGTTTTTCGTGAGATCATGTAGCCGATAACACCATTATCAGAACTCAGTGCATAGGGAATACCGATAAGATTTCCGAGACTATCGAATGCACCTCATCAAGAATTCCCGTGATCAATGTTCGCATCCATCTTGTAGACAAGGTTCTCATAGCCAGCAATCTTCCCTTCTGTACGGGTGATAGTCTTTCCTCCTATCGTGGGATATCCGTAGATGACAACAGCCTGACCAATCGAGAGTGGTGATGGATTTTTTGCGAGGACGACTGGTGGAATAGAAAAATCTTTGGATGCTTCTAGGAGAGCAAGATCCGCAATTGGGTCATAGGAAATGAGTCGTGCACTGCGATCACACAGTGGAACAGTTTGAAAGTTATTCGAGAGACATATCTCATAGAATGCTGTCGGAGTATCTGTCTCACTTTCGAGGATTACATGTGCATTTGTTATAATGCGATTTTTTGCAATTATAACTGCACTCCCATATTGGAGGCCTTCATAACTTTGTGACTGCTCATTATACTGATAGGTATTTATTTTGACTACTTGATTGAGCAGTTGTTTTTCTGGAGTTACTGTCGTACTAGATGAACCAGCAAAAACAGATGATGAGACAAATACTATACTAAAAAATAATATGACGTTGGTTCGAGAAAAATACATACAAGAAAGAAGTCAAAAACTATTGTTCATCTCCAACATCATCGAGTAATCCATCTTCATCACCTTCAGACTTCTGGACTACTGTAACACTTATGAAGGCATCGAGTTTATCTTTAAGTTTTGCGAGAATGACTCACTGTGTCGTTCTTCCTGTAATGCGAACATCTGCAAGTGGAACACGAACCGTCTGTCCATCTTTTGATATGAGGATAACACTTGCCTCTTTCTTTTCTCCTTCTGTGAGCGTAAATGCCCCGATGATTTGTCCTGTCTTTTCCGTTGTTGCCCCGACCTTGACTCATGAGCCCCCTCGACCCTGTTCACGATAGTCTTCGAGAGCAGAAATCTTTCCTATTCCATTCTCTGAAACAGTGAATACATATTTTGCCTCTTTGCCTGCGACACAGCCTTCGATCAGAGAATCAGAAGAAGCAATCTTCATACCTCGGACTCCGGCCGCCGCACGTCCCATCACTCGAACATCTGTCTCTGCAAATTGAATTGCTTTTCCTCACCGTGACACCATAAGGATATTATCAGTTCCATCAGTCACTCGCACCCACCGAAGCATGTCATTATCATGCGGTTTCATGACGATCAGTCCACTAGAGCGAATATTTGTGATCTCACTCATATCGATTCGTTTCACTACCCCCTTCGCACTGATGAGGAAAAGATGCTTCCCAACAGTGTTGGTAAAATCAAGAATTGCTGAGATACCCTCATCCTTCCCAAGAGAAAGAAACTGTACTACTGGTTGCCCTTTCGCTGTTCTTTGCATTTCTGGGATCTCATAGGTTGGAAGACGAAATACTCGACCAGTATTCGTGAAGAAGAGGAGAATGTTATGATTTTTCGTTGAGAGGATACTCGCGATCTCATCTTCATCCTTCACGGCAGTTGTGATTCCTTTGCCACCACGGCGCTGCGCACGGAAGCTTGATGCCTTAACACGCTTGATATAACCATTTTTCGAGAAGGCAACGACAACTTCTTCATTCGGAATCGTATCAGTCGGATTGAATTCTCCGATGGCTCCTGCATGCACCTCAGTACGACGAGTATCACCATATTTTTCTTCGATCTCTATGAGTTCATCTCCGATGATTTTTTTTACTCGAAGCGGATTTGCGAGGATATCCTTGAGGTCTGTGATGAGGATCATCTTCTCTGCAAGTTCATCTTCGATCTTCTTGCGTTCAAGTCAGGCAAGTCTCTGCAGTTGCATCTCGAGGATTGCAGTAGACTGTTTCTCGGAAAGAGAAAAATTCTCCATCAATGCACTGTGCGCCTCTTCCCGTGTCTTGGATCCACGTATAGTGCGGATTACCGCATCAATATTATCCAGGGCGATCTTCAATCCTTCCAGGATATGGGCTCGTGCTTCAGCGACAGCAAGTTCATAGCGAGTCCGCCTAATGATAACCTCATCACGGTGAGCAATGAACTCAACGAGCATTTCTTTGAGGTTGAAGAGGCGAGGCTGGAGTCCACGATTCGTGAGCGCAATCATGTTGAATGAAAAACTGGTCTGAAGTGGGGTAAGCTTATAGAGCTGATTCAGTATTTTCTTCGGGAATGCATCTCGTTTCAGTTCGACAACCACACGAACTCCTTCTTTATTCGACTCATCACGAATATCCGCAACACCGATAATAATTTTCTCTATAACGAGTTCGGCAATTTTTTCAACGAACTCCTTTTTGTTGAGTTGATATGGAACCTCTGTTATGACAATAGATTCACGTCAATTCTTCCCCTCCTCGATATTTACCCGACCTCGAATAACGATAGAGCCTCGTCACCGACTATAAGCCTCGAGAATATCCTTCTTGTTGTAGATAATTCCTCCTGTTGGAAAATCTGGACCCTGAACGAACTGCATAAGGTCTTCAATCGTAATACTCTCGGGATCCTCATGTCCGAGGATGAATTGTATTGATTGAATTACTTCAGTGAGGTTGTGGGGAGGAATATTCGTTGCCATTCAGACCGCGATTCCCATAACGCCATTCAAGAGAAGATTTGGTATACGAGCTGGAAGAACCGTTGGTTCTTGTTTCGATGCATCATAATTATCCCTCCAATCTACAGTTTCTTTATCGATATCATTCAGCATCAGCTCTCCGAGTTTATCCATCTTCACTTCGGTATATCGCATCGCGGCAGCATTGTCCCCATCCATAGAACCGAAGTTTCCTTGTCCATCTATAAGTGGATACCTGAGAGAGAAGTCCTGCGCCATACGCACCATAGAATCATAGACGGCTGTATCACCATGTGGATGATATTTACCAAGCACTTCTCAGACAACGGTCGCTGACTTTCTGTATTTCCCAGTCGACCTGAGTCCAGTATCATACATCGCATAGAGAATACGACGGTGAACCGGCTTCAGACCATCTCGGATATCAGGAAGTGCCCGTGAGACGATCACTGACATTGCATAGTCAAGATAGCATGTCTCCATTTCATCGACAATATTTCGATTAACATCACCACTATAAGTCATTCACTGGAGTACTTTTTGGTGATCAGATTCTTGATTTTCAGGCTCAAGCGTCTCGAGGTTTTCAGGAGTATCAGACATTTTTGGAAGGTATAAGATATAAACAATGAGATATGAGGAAAAGCAGATACTCAGTTTCTAGGAGAACTCGTATATCCTATCGCTTCTATCTCATATCTAAATAATCCCTACCAGTATAGAGAAAAGTAGGGAGAAAGCAATCATTTTTCTACAATATTTTTGGCTTAGAGATCAGTAAAATCCGTTCCAACTGACGGAGTAGAACTCACAGGGAATGGGGAGCTATTTCCTCCTCAAAAAATTGTATTCGCAATACCCTTCATACTTGCAAAAATCCGATTCGGAGCGAGATAATCTTGAATGCCTTCGAGTCCCATAAATTCAACCACCTTTGGCGCAATAAAGAGTGCGATGACGATAACAATGAGTCAAATAACAGAATATCGAATGCTATTAATCGCTGGTTTTACCTTTTCATCCTTTCAGCCTGAGAGAATGAGCATGACTCATCACCAGACAATAAAGAGGACGGCACAGAGAACTGCAACGAAGACAACTATTGCAACACCAGTAGTGATCATCTCCCCTGCAGAATAGTTATTGCCGACATCTGCAAGACCTGTTGCATTCGCTGTAGGTATACCAAAGGTAAAAACCGCCATAATTAAAAAGATTATAAATTGGTAAAGTCAGTTCCGAGGGAACCATCTGGAACTGTAGGATCGAGAGTTGAGTCAGTAGTCTGAGTTTGTCCGCCAAAGAAATGATTGGTAACATCACGAATCGTACTAAATATACTACTAGGGCGGAGTGAATCTGGAAAATCAAGACCACCTATTCGTGCAGCGACTGGGGCAGCAAAGATGATCACAAGGAGAACTACCATACCAAAAATTGCATGACGTATATGATTCACTGCTGGTTTTACCTTTTCTTCATTTCCTCAGGAAGTGATGAGAAGGAGTCCTCACCAAATACTATATCCTATAGCTATTATAGCGCCTCCTACAATGACAAGCGCTACCCCATAGCGGAGTATATCTTCGATGGGAAACTGATTAAATGGATTCATGTTAAATTTGTTCCTTTTGATAGTATAAAAAAGGTATCAAAAGTAAAGTATTTTTCAAGGAAAAAAGAAAAAATGCCAACTATTCGATTGGCTTGTCCTCAAGAATACGGAGATTTACTCGCGTTCCACTCTTGGAGCCAAAGACACGAAGAACCGTTCGAATTGCATCAACTGTCTTGCCGCCTCTTCCAATAATAGAGCCCATATCAGCAGGATCCACTTTGAGTGAGACGAGAGTACCAAGCTCATCATGCGTTTCAGTGATTTCAATAGCTGATGTATTTTGTACCAGTGATTCGACAATACTCCGAAGAAATACATGTGCTTCCATTAAGATCAAAAGAAAATGAATAAAAAACCGCCGAAGCGGTAAAAAATTACTTTGTTGACTGAGAAGCGACGATTTTCGCAAGCGTCTCAGAATACTGAGCACCATTCTTGATATATCCATTTGCCTCATCAAGATCAAGACTCAAAGCCTTGGTGTGTGGATCATACGATCCAAGAACCTTGATAAATCCATGCTTTGCGCTTTGTCGATGATCAGTGAGAACCACACGAAATTTTGCAACATGTTTACGACCAACACGAGAGAGGCGAATTTTCAACATAATTATGAATTGTTAATTGTTAATTGTTAATTGTTAATTGTTTAGGAATTTACCATTTACAATTAACTATTATATTTTTGTGGTGCCCAGGACGGGGCTCGAACCCGTACTCCCGAAGGAAGAGGATTTTAAGTCCTCCGTGTCTACCATTCCACCACCCGGGCAGGGTGTTTGCCGTAGGCAAACAGTATACAGTTTGCAGTGAGCAGTGATCAGAATGGTAGTACAGGAATTGTATTCAGAAACACTGAGAGGAATTCCTATCTGTCTACTGATTACTGCTTCCTATAACTTCTTCTAGAGTATTCCCTTCTTCTTGAGCGTCTTGATGGCCTTTGCAGAGAGACGGAGTCTGAGAGTGAGTCCTGTGGTAGGGTCCTTGATATTTCTCCAGAAAAGATTCGGGTAGAAATGTCGTTTGGTACGTCGAACAGAGTGAGAAACATTGTTTCCGACACCAGTACGTTTTCCTGTGAGTTGGCAGACGCGAGACATAAAATAGTAATTGTTAATTGTTAGTTATTAATTGTTTGTAAATAGGACATTCACCATTTACAATTAACCATAGATTACATAACCTTGATTTCGACACCGACTCCTGCTGGAATATTGACTGACTGAAGAAGCTCGAGTGTTTTTGGGGTAGGATCCATGACATCGATAAGACGCTTGTGGCGACGAATCTCGAACTGCTCACGAGCATTCTTGTTGACGAAGGTTGAACGATTCAGGGTAATCTTCTCAATCTTAGTCGGAAGTGGAACAGGGCCGACAACAATCGAACCACTATCTTTCGCAGTGACGACGATTTTGGATACTGCCTCATCGACGAGCTTGTGCTCAAAGGCTTTTACAGTAATGCGGATTTTTCCGAGAGCACTCGTAGTTTTCTTGGCAGCCATGGATTTTAAGGAATGAGGAAGTAAAACATTCATGACTCACGAGAATACATGATTCTCATGAGCCCATGAATATTCTAGAATTACGCGAGAACCTTAGCAACGACACCAGAACCAACCGTTCGTCCACCTTCACGGATCGCGAATCGAAGACCTTGATCCATAGCGATTGGAGCACCGAGCTCGATTGTCATCTTGATATTGTCACCGGGCATAACCATTTCGACACCTGCAGGAAGCTCGATAGAACCAGTTACATCCGTCGTTCGGAAGTAGAACTGAGGCTTGTACCCCTGAAAGAATGGAGTGTGGCGACCACCTTCCTCCTTGGTGAGGACGTAGACTTCAGCTTCGAACTTCGTATGAGGCTTGATAGAACCTGGCTTTGCGAGAACTTGTCCACGCTCAACATCAGTTCGCTCAATACCACGCAGAAGGAGTCCAGCATTATCACCAGCCTGACCCTGATCGAGTGATTTGTGAAACATTTCGACACCTGTAACTGTAGTTGTATGGGTATCACGGATTCCGAGAATTTCGATAGTATCACCAACCTTGATGATTCCTTGTTCGATCTTTCCTGTAACGACCGTTCCACGTCCCTTGATAGAGAAGACGTCTTCTACTGGCATGAGGAATGGCTTATCGAGGTCGCGCTCAGGAACAGGAACGTATACTTCGAGTGCATCGAAGAGTTCCATCACCGCCTTTGCACCGTATGGCTTATCCATATCTTCTGGATTTTCGAGAGCAACGAGACCAGAACCACGAATCACAGGGAGTGTATCTCCAGGGAATTCATACTTCGAGAGAAGCTCACGAATTTCCATCTCAACGAGATCAAGCATTTCTGCATCATCAACCATATCACACTTGTTCATCCAGACAACGATGTATGGAACACCAACCTGGCGAGCAAGGAGAATATGTTCACGAGTCTGAGCCATAGGTCCATCAGTTGCAGCAACTACGAGAATCGCAGCATCCATCTGAGCAGCACCAGTGATCATATTCTTGACGTAGTCAGCATGTCCAGGACAGTCGACGTGTGCATAGTGGCGAGTACCTGTCTGATATTCAACGTGTGCAGTATTGATAGTAATACCACGTGCCTTCTCTTCTGGTGCAGCATCGATCTGATCGTATGCCTTAACTTCACCACCGAATTTCTTCGCAAGAACGTATGTAAAAGCCGCCGTAGAAGTCGTTTTCCCATGATCAACGTGACCAATGGTACCGATGTTCATATGTGGTTTTGATCGATCGTATGTAGCCATATGAAAAATAAATAAAAGAATTAAAAGTGTGTAGATTGTATAGAAAATTCGAGGAAATCAAAATTTTATTTTTTGGTTTTTCGCATTTTCTTATTGATTCGAGTGACTGCTTTTTTGAGCTTCTTGTGTGCGTAGGTAGTGAGACGTGGCATAGAGTTTTAGTTATGAGATATAAGATATAAGATATAAACTATGAGATACCGGTTACGATTGAAATCTTATACCTTATATCTTATAATTCAAATATTATTAGATCTTTGCGATATTGATAGAGTATTTCTTGAATTTCGCAAGAACGATCGTGAGAGCATTCTTGAGCCAGAGAGTCTCACCTTCAATAACAATACGCTTCTGGAGGTGCTTGTAATGCTTGATAGCATGCGCGATTTTCCCACCAGAATACACTCCTTTTCTTTTGACGGAGTATACCATGTTGTGAGGACGTTTATTGCGGAGTCACATAATTCTGAAGAATTTAGGGATATGAGAATTGAGAATTGAGTCCATACTTCGCTCTTTCGAGCTTCGAAGGACATTCTTCTATTCGAATGGCGAGCCATTCGAAGTTTTTCTTCAAAAAACGAAGAATGGTGGAGCCTAAGGGAGTCGAACCCTTGACCTCCTGCGTGCAAAACAGGCGCTCTAGCCAACTGAGCTAAGGCCCCAAAAGAGTGAAGAGTTGAGAGTGAAGGGTGAAGAATATTTTGGGGATATTTTTCACTATTAATTTTTCACTATTAACTGTTTGCGAACCAAACAACAAGTGGCGGTGCTGACGAGGTTCGAACTCGCGACCTCTGCCGTGACAGGGCAGCGCTCTAACCAACTGAGCTACAGCACCAGAGTGGAGTTCAGAGGAAAAAGTAAAAGGTAGAGTTTCGAAACCGAAACCAAATACCATCAACCTTATGCCTCAAAACTGTTTCTGTGCATTCTGTACAGCCTTTGTATACAAGAACTATGGTGAAATGCGAGCGGAGTATATATACGTTTTCTGAAAATGCAAATATTTTTTCACAAAAATATTCATGAGAAGGCACTCTTAAAATATCATTGTTTTTCGCATATGTTTCTGGAGGGCAATGAACGCTGAGAGAAGAGACAGAATAAGCGTCATCAGAAACTCCGTCGTCATAAGCATTGGAAATTCCTGGAAAAATGTCGACACAGTCTTCTCGAAGATAGACGAATCAGGCGTACCAAGGATATCGCCCATATATGAACGTATCACGAGAAACAACGAGGTCACAAAGAGCATTCCGATAAGTCCATAGAATGTTCACTGAAGGAGGAATTGCCCATACGTGAAAGATCGTCGTCCACCGACTAGCTCGATGATCTCTATCTCCTTCTCATGAAAGAGGAGAGAATTGCTTATCACATTGTAGATGATCGTTGCGACGGTGAAAGCAAAGAGTGCCAAGAGAGCAAAAACACCATACTCAAAGACATGAAGTGACATGACCACCGAGGTGATTCGAGAAAATTGACTCTTGTAATCCAGGAGTTTCTTTCCGAGAATATCCGCATCGTAATGAAAGAGGTCTCGATACTGGAGTATGAGCGCATCGAAGTCAGTATATCGGTCAAGTGGCACCTGTGCTATGGAGAGTGAATCTGGAAATGGATTCTCCCCCGTTCCTTCGATGATCGTGATGAGGTCAGGGTAGAGGATCTTGTAGTGTGCATAGGATGCATCTCGAGTGATCGGTGTCACGACGATACCAGGAAATCCTGTACTGAGAGCGTCAATGAGTTCCCGAGACCTCAGACTATCGACAGCATAGCCACTCTGATAGTTGATCGTGAACTTAATACGTGACTGGACATCAGCGATGAAGTGCTCGGAAGCGAAGAGAACAAAAATCAGCACATTCACGAAAAAAACAAGGAGTCCGATCACGAACACCGAGGAGATCGAGAGAAAAGGATTGCGGATAATATTGCGAAGGGCGTACTTGAGAAGGCGCATAGAAGAACTTATATGATAAATATATATCAGAAGTATATTGAAAAATGATAAAAAGCGAGAATAAGTTAACTTATAAAAAATCCTTAATTGATAAGGACCTTTATGCTTGCTAGGGGATATATAGTATTTTTACACTAATAATTGTAAAAATTATCACAAAAGACCAACTTTATTTGTATTAGGTTCGCCATATACATTTATTTCCTTAGTTCATGGATAAAAAACAAGTACAATAAGGATAATAAATCCCGAAATAGAACAATATTTGGAAATAGTAGATATGATAGAGTAACCAGATGACATCATACCTTCAAAATCCATATTTATTGTCAAATAAAGTGTATATATATAGCTGAAAAGCATTATCAATGAGATAATTAAATATATAGTTGAAAGTATACTACCACTCTTATTTATATCGTGGCAACGTTTTACAATAAGCTTTGGAAGACTAATAATTGAAAAAAAATACATTAGTAACTAAAATCCCCCCAAAATCCTACAAGAATTATCTCGATTTTTCCCTTGACAGAGCCAAGTATTGCATAATGAGAGTGTTAGTTATTAACACTCTTTTTTATGAAAATCGACATACTTAAACACACCATTGTCAATGTCT
>JANPGO010000075.1:0-8968 GCA_031423995.1 Candidatus Altimarinota bacterium
GGATGATCACCATGCACCGAGATTGATCCCAGTGAAGACGACTTCTTTGCCACCACCGTCGACAAAAGTACGAATCTCCTCAAGGATCTCTTCCATCGGTCGCCATTTGTGTCGACCACGAGCCTGGACAGTCAGACAGAAAGTACAGAAGTTATCGCACCCAGTCTGGATCACCATGTACTTTCGCGTGAAGAGTTCCTTTCCAGCGATTTTCCTGAGGGATCGGATCTTGGTCTGCATGATCTGTTTCCTCTCTTCGGGCGTAACGGAATAGTCATCAGGATCTTCGGGGAGTATTTCGATCATTTCTCGGTAGAGATCAAGTTCTCGATACACTTCGAAGAACTGTGGATCAACTACTCCGTCTCGGATATTTCCACAGCCTGAGAGGTAGAGTTTCTCACCATCTTTGAGTTCCGGAAGCTTTTTCTGAGCATGCTTCACCCACTTTGCTTTCGCCTTGTCGGTCACGACACAGGATGCGATGAAATACCCTTTTTTCTCTGAGAGATGAGGGTGGACGAGCCATTTTTCTGCGAAGTATTTGTTCGTCTTGCAACCGAAAACCTTGTATTGCATGGAAGAAATATAGGGAAAGTACGAAAAAATACAAAAAATATTCTTTTCTTGAATTTCAGCCTTGAAGGAGTACAATTTCGTCCTCAATATTCTTATCGTGAATTATTTTGTCATCCAGTAGGGATCCCTTTCAAACGCATCGTATCAGAAATTTACAAATTTATACGCATAATTGCAAGAAAAATGGATTTACCCACAAGGGGCATACTGACTACTTCCTTCGCACTCCAGAGTGACCTCTCTTCTTGCTTTGCAAGAATTCACCTTTTCGGAATGACAAAACCGAATAGTTCTCTAATCAGTATCTCGATATATTTATAATAGTATGTATTCGCTTTCTCTCATTATTGCTCTCATTCCGATTTTCTTCTCCCATATTCTTTCTCGATTTGGTGTTTTCTTTATGGATGGAAGTTCATTCGAAAGGGTGAAGGTTTATCTTTTTCTCATCCTTGTTGCTCTCGCTTGTGTTGAAATGATAATTACTCGCTTAGAGAAAGTTGAAGTATTTTTTAGAAAAAATTACCACACAATTCTTGCATTTCTTCTTCTACCAATACTTTTTCAGTTCATACGATGAGGTGCATTGGATCCATCTTTTTTCTGGGGATCCGCAGAGAAGCATCATGGATATTTCCTTTTTGCAGGGCTGGTTGTCTTCACTTCACTCATTCTACTTCTGACTAAAAAAGAGTATTATCGTCTTATCATCATCTCTCTTTCCTCGGTGATCGTTATTGCTGGAGTGGCGATCCTCGAATACCTTGGATTCTCTCTCTTCTGTTCACCGAATATATCCTGATCACTCATCTGTGGTACAAGTAACAGAGTCTCCTGGGAATTCGGACGGACGATCGCCACACTCGGCAATCCGAACTATGTCGCAGGATACCTCCTCATTCATCTCCCCCTTCTCTCACGTATTCGCCAGCCCGAATGAATGGTGATGCTTGGACTATTCGTCATAGCACTTATAACTACCGGAAGTTTTGCAGGGATCGCTTTTGCAGTATGATACGGGATCTTTCTCCTTCTGAGAAAGTATCAATATGGTATTCGGATATTTGTGGCTTTAATACTAGTTCTTATTATCCTCCTCGTAGCACTCGTTCCACATACCAAATTCCTCTCCCTCGAGAGTCGGGGCGTACTCATGGTCGAGACGATGAAGCTTGCCACTGAGCATCCTATCAGCCTCCTCGTTGGTGCTGGTCCAGATAGCCTCATCCAGACATTTTCCACGCAACGATCCGACCGTATCAATGCCTATTTTCCATCGGATATGGCGATCGACTCTTCGCACAACGTGATCATCGATTTTCTCTACAGCTATGGCATACTCCTCACTTTCGGACTTGGTATACTCTTCTTCAGACGATTCAGTACTCTCGACAGTACGTATCGACACATCGTCACCCTCTCACTTCTTTTTTTCTCACTCAATGTCATCGTCATCGCTCCCCTTATCGTCACCCTCTTCATCTTGGCAAGTCCTCCTCGAATCCCTGCCGAATAAGCTCACCGTCAAAGTCATCCCTCGAGCTCGTCGGACAGAATATGTCTGACAGATGACTGATGGAACGCTGAAGATCCGACTCAAGGCTGTTCCCGAAGATGGGGAAGCAAATACTGAACTTCTCGAATTCCTCAGTAGGGAAACAGGATCGAAATGGGAAATCGTGGCTGGATGGACGAGTACGAGGAAAGAGGTGAGGAAAATTTGAAAACCCTAAGATAATCACTATACTCTCATCATGTTCCAATCACAATTCACTGCATCTGTAGTGGTCGTAAAAGAGTAATCTCGAGAGAGGTCCTTTTACAGTCATGGACTTTCCTCTCGGGATTCCGAGAGGATTTTTTTAATCCCATTTTTTATGAAAACCGTATGAATTATTGGTGGTATGAGTTGGGAATCGTCACTTGAGTATTACCGTCTCTTGAATGAATGAGTCAAGAATGAGCTCTGATGACACCATTCTGCGAAAGTGATTCTCTATTCACTTGATTTCGATGAAGTGAAGTCACTCCAGTTTTCCTGAGATTGGGGAATCTGTATGAATACTTCTTGGGACATATTGAAAGAAATTGGAACAAGCCTGAGCAGACTTCTTTCTCCTCGCAACCAATACCATGTATATGGTGGTGACACATATCGAATCTTCAGTATCCATTCCACTTTTCTATATTGCCGATAGAACGGGTGAGAAAATCTCGAAAATATGATTCAAAAAGGTCTGACTCCTTGGAACGAGATTTACTATGGATCATGATTTCTATAATGGAAGACTTGAAGAAAAATATTGACTCGAAGTCATAATTCTTGATGAGTCTCAAAAAGAGCGAGTTCACACAATCATCTACGATGAACTCTGTCTCTGAAAAATCTTTCAAGAATCGAGAAGTGAGTACATTACCATCATCGAAGATATGAGGCAAAAAAGCGCAGAGTGTGTGATTCTCGGATGTACTGAGATCTGTCTTCTTATCGACGCATCATGCAGCCCTCTTCCGGTATTTGATACAACTGCAATTCATGTCGAAACCGCACTTGAGATGACTCTCTCAGACTAAATGATTTGCCCTTCCACCCGCTTCTCTTCACTATTGATCGCCACTACCTTCACGTGCACAGGATCTCCGATCATGTGGAAGATTTTCTTACCTTGTGAGAGTGTCCCGTAAATAGGATCGACCGTATATCGTTCTCGTCATTTCGGGAGATAGCTCGTCACCTCGACACCACTCTCGAGCTCGACGAATATTGCCCACTCAGTGAGTCCACTGATACGCCCATCGAAGGTCTGCCCGACCTTGTCTGCCATGTATCGACAGATCACGATCGCATCGACTGCTCGCTCAATATCGGTCGCACGCGCTTCGCCGTCACTGCACTTCTTGGCGATCTTCTTCAGTATTTGGCGATAATGATCCTTTCGTTTCTTATCGAGGATTCCATGGAGTTGTTCCTTGATGATGCGGTGAACTTGGAGGTCAGGATAGCGACGTATGGGCGAAGTGAAGTGACTATAGTACTCGAGGGCGAGTCCGAAGTGCATATGTGCCTTATCACTGTAGAAGGCTTTTGCCATCTTCGGGAGAAGGAGACGAGAATAGCGATAGAGAGAAGAGGGAATATATGTATTTCCTGCTCGATCTCATCCCTCCTGATTTATTCAAGCTTCCATGTCTCATCATTCCCCACTCGATTCAGAACCTGTGTCCCGTCATTCCTGCGATAAGGTGAATTGATGCAAGGCATCAAGAAAAGATCCCCTGGGGGAAAGCAGGAATCTCTTACCTTTAGAGTCCTCCTGCTCTTTTCATGAACCCATTTCCGTACTTTCGTGACCGAAAGTACCAAAGGTCTCGGGGGGCAAGAAACTCGCTCATCCTCGCTCTGCTCATCGATTAGTTGTTTTCTTCTGCTTTGCTCAAACAGTTTCGCTCCCCGAACCCCCATTTCATAGTTTTTCATCATTCAGGTACTTTCATACTCGAAAGTCTTGAAAAGAGCATCAATTGTCGGTCATTTGAGTTAGAGAGTACCTATCGAGAAATCCTCTGATATCTCATGGATGGAGCTTCTCATGACTTCATGCGAGTCCGATAATCTCACGGATGATTTTTGCATTCTCTTCTGGTGGGAGGTGGTGAATGCGCGAGAGAAATGGAAGGGAATACTTCGTACACCACTTCGCGACTTCCTCATTCGCGAGCACCATGAATTCCTCGATCATCATATGTGATGCGCCTCGTTCACGTTTTTCCACACTCATCACATCACCTTCCTGATCAAAAATAAATGTTGGTTCTGAGGATTCGAAAATAATTTTTCCTTCTTTTTTTCGTCGCCTTTCGAGAATATGAAAAAGTGAAAAAAAGTCGTCAAGGAATGGAATATCTCCACCCCGTCATTCCTGCTCAGGCAGGAATCTCTTATCTTCAGAGTCCTCCTGTACTTTTCATGAGTGAAAAGTACCAAAAGCTCCCGAGGGGTCAACAAACTCACTCTCACTCTGCTGTCGCTCATCTCTTTTCTGTTTTCATCCCCGTTCAGACAGTGTCGCCCCCTCGGACTCCCCATTTTGCTGTTTATAGTCATTTTCAGACAGTGTATTTTCCTTCCTCCTTCCAACAATTTCGCCCCCCGAACCCCCGTTTCATAGTTTTTTATCTTTCTTGGGAAATATGTTTTCATCGTTCATCGTTCATCGTTCATCGTTCTCTTGGATTTCCTCATATATTCCTCGTTTTCGACTTTCGATCATACCTTCAGTCATGAAAGTACCGAGTATGTCTCCTTTCTGATCCATCTTCATGAGGATAGAGAGGGTGAGTTTCAATGTGCCTGGATGGAGACTACAGAGATCGTTCGAGAGTTTCTCAGGGAGCATCGGGATGACTCTTCAGGGGGTATAGATACTCGTCGTCCTGAGAATTGCCTCATGGTCGAGCGCACTTCACTCTCGGACATATTCAGCAACATCAGCGATGTGGACAGCGAGGAAGTATTGCCCATCTCGATACCGAGCTACACTGATTGCGTCATCGAGATCCTTGGCATCGGCACCGTCGATTGTCATAGTGAAAATATGCCTAAAATCTGTTCGCTCCTGAACTCTTTCTCATGAATTCGATCGGTCTGAAGTGGCCATCACTGTTGGGAAAAATATCTTCGTTCACGGGTCGAAGTATAGAGGATCGAGTCCATCAGTCATCCATGTTGGTATCAGGGTACTTTTCTGAGAATTTCAGACTTTTTGATTCTCTATACCCTGAGCTTCTGATTCAACTGACTCTGAGAAAGTAGTCCTGATTCACTCCTTGCGAAAGAGAAGCATTTCCTCGATATTTCTGTCTCAAACATGTCAGAGTATTTGAGTGATCTTCCATCCCTTTTTCCCATCTGACCTAACTTCGATGATATCATCGACTCATTCCTTTCCAGCTTCAGAGAAGATTGAAATCATCCCAATATTGCCATATTCACGGTAGATTTCTATCTGAAGTTTTCGACCCCTGATCGTATGTACTTTTCCAACCAGTGGAAGTCTGGTTGGCTCTATAACTCAGAGTACAACCACTTCTGCGAGATACCCTTCGCTCTTTGGTCTGGTGATTTTTGCCTCCACGAGATCTCATTCTCGATAGCCACGCTCGAGGGAGAATGGTCGGATGAAATACTCATGTTCTCCATTCCGCAGGAGGACTTTATTTCTCAAAAAATGTAGTGTGCCACGAAGAGAAGGAGTGGATTTAGACCGCATGGTAGTTGATGGTTTCTTGATGATTCATCATTCACTTGATCCCTGCTCAGATATGTGGAATCATAGGATAAGGGAGTTCGTCGAGAGTTCTCCATTCACAGATATTGTGCACATCAGATTCAAGGTTCTCAGGCATACCCTCCCAAGTATCAGTGAGGTAGAGGTATATTCGCTTTTCCCCATCGATATAGTCAGCGATGATTTCGATACTTTGGAGGATCTTTTCTCTATGTACACGAACGCCTACTTCCTCTAGTGTTTCACGAATTGCACAATCAAGTGGATCTTCTCAGATTTCAATTTTCCCTCAGGGAATCGTCCAATGGAGTGGCCAGTGTTTGGACTTCTCAGATCGTTCAAGGAAGAGATAGTATGATCCATGACGGAGAAGAATTCATGCAAAGGCAGGAAGTGGCATCATGAAGAAGGTTAGAGTATTATGGGCTTGGATCTTGGAAAGTTAGAGTGTTTGATTCTTGGAATATGGAAGTTTGAAGTTGGAATTTCGTTGTTTGAGTGAGGCACGGAAATATGAAATTTCAGAGAATATTATAATTTGAGCCAGCTCGCCACTCGGATAATGCCTGGGAAAATATAGAGCCGAAAAAGTGTCGTGTTGATACAGAAAAGAGCAATATATCCACCTATGAAACCAAAAAGCCATCCTCCGAGAATATCTCCTGGATAGTGGACACCTCCGATCACTCGTGCACTCGCGGTGATGAGTCCGAAGAGGATAGTTCCAGCGATTGCCCACCACCGCTTGTATGAGCTCCAGAGTCCCACGAGAAGTGCGACGGTAAAGAGTGCATGTCCAGAAGGAAATGAGTTATCGATCGGATGCGGAATGAGAGGTGCGATGCCTCAGACGACCGTCTGTGGACTCAGTCGCCACTGCGGGATACCGAGATTCACGAGAAAATGCAGGACAAAAGTGAGGATAATCACGAAGAAAATCTCAAGCGCCCAGACTTTATATCGATTGTCTCCGAGCTTCACTCCTCTGAACCAGAGAAAGAGAAGGAGGAGGGCTCACCAGAGCACCACAGATTCACCGAGGAGCTGGATAGCACGAGCGAATTCAGGTCAGACGAGCGATCGTGCCCATATGAGGGTATCGACATCGAGTTGGAGGAGGTAGTGTAGCATGATCTGATTCTATCCTTTCTCTCTGCTTTGTAAACGTGTTTCAGAGGAATTATTTGACAAAAGTATATATTCTATAGGATTCAACAGTCTCTCGGTCACTTATTCCAGATAAAATCCCTTCAAGCTTCTCTCTTAATCTATAGATTCTCATAATCGAGAGTCATAAAAATTTTCCATGAAATTTCCTATTCCAACTCTTCAGAACATCTCAGAAGTTCCTCTTCATGAAGAAATAGAAATACCTTTTCAGTATATGCCAGACTCATATAGATATACGCTCAGAGTATCTACATTTATCATGGTTTGCATTCTGTGATTGTATATCTTTCCAAAATAAAACCCCTTCCAGAAGAAGAGGTTTTGAGAGATTATTTGACGAATTCGACGACTTTCGCGAAGACATCAGGATTGCTGATTGCAAGATTCGAGAGAACCTTTCGATTCAGTCCGACACGCTTGATATACATCGAATGAATAAATGTCGAGTAGTTCATACCGAGTGGGCGAACTGCATTATTCAGACGAACGTTCCAGAGCCGGCGGAAGTTTCGCTTCTTTGCCTTACGACCGATATAGGAATTCTGTCCTGCCTTCATCACCGCTGTACGAACGCGAGAATAGACATTTCCATTCATGCGGCGGTATCCCTTGGCGAGGGCGATCCAGTTCTTGTGTCTTTTGTGTGTCATCACACCACGTTTCACGCGAGTCATAGTAGAGTAGAGTTAAAAGTGAATATTAAAAGTGAAAAGAAAAGAATCTTTCACTGTTATGAACAAAATTATCTTCCATATGGAAGTGAGCGAAGGCATTCAAGTTCATTCGTGACATGGACGACATGTCCGTATTTGTCACGACCTTTTGACTTGGATGACTTATCCTTGAGAAGGTGTCGCTTTGCTGTCTTGTTGACGATGTATTTTCCAGTTCCAGTGATTTTGACACGTTTTTTTGCGCTGGAGAGAGTCTTGAGTTTCATAATTCGAATGGAGTGAGAGAATAGAGCTTGCTCGATTATCAAGCGGAATGATGAATTAAGAGAGCAAAGCTCTCATATACCTGAGTTTATTTTTTCGGATAGAGGACGATATTGAAGTTGTTTCCTTGTTTTGCGATCTTCGAAGTTGGATCTTTTTTATAGAAGGCTTCGAGTGAGCTGATGAATTCATTGATCTTCTGCATGGCGAGGTCTTCGTACTGATTCTCTCTTCCACGGAGCTGGAGGGTGATCTTCATCGGATGTCCATCTTTTGCCCAATTTTCTGACTGATTCTTGCGAGTATCGAGATCATGATCGCCAATCTTGTATGTGAGCTTCATCGTCTTGACTTCCGTCTTCTTCGCATGTCACTTATTCTGTGCTTGTTGTTTCTGTTGTTTGAAGAGAAATTTTCCATAGTCGATGATCTTTGCCATGACGACTCATTCCTGAGATCCGACTTCTACGAGATCCATATCGAGCTCTTCGGCTCTCCTGAGCGCTTCATCTCGACTCATCTTCCCAAGATTTTCTCATGTATCAGTGATGACAATGAGTTCTCTTGCAAAGATTGCTTCGTTGATACGCTTTTCGTTTTTTTTCTGAGGAAAAGGACGATTCATGGATTATTTTGTCGTTACTGATTTGATGAGCTTGGCGAATGATGACTTTCTACGAGCAGCGGTGTTGATATGGATGATATTCTTTTTCACGAGGGTGTCAATTCGTGAATAGACCTGGGAAAGCGCTTCTGAGAGCTCCTTTGCATCTTTTTTCTCGCTCGAAACAAGTGCTTGGAATGCCTTGACACTCTCTTTGGTAAGCTCGTTGAATCTGCGATTGCGAGAGCGCTTCTTTACGCTGACTTTGAGTGCCTTTTTTGCTGCTTTTGTGTTCGGCATCGTATAGAATAAAACAATATAAAAACCTGGCTTCTGCCATGAGTTGGGCGGATTATATAAAAATGATGGCGCTTGTCAAAGGAAAATAG
>JANPGO010000076.1:0-14966 GCA_031423995.1 Candidatus Altimarinota bacterium
AAGAATTGCATATTTGATCCCGCGATTTTCTCACGAATCGCTCGAGCATTGGAATCAGGGTGATCCTCTGGAACAAAACGTTCATCGATCTGGTAGATCTCTATTTTATCAGTGTGTCAAATCTTTTCTCGGAAGCTTTCGAGAACCCAAAGCACACTCCCTCCACTCATCCCAATACGGAATTGAGTATTCTCCGATCGAGCACTATAGGATGCAACTATACGATCAATAATAGTATTTCCGAACGTGGATGTATCTTGGAATTCGAAAATCTGGGACATAAGAAAAGCATGAGAATATGTAAAAATTTCTTAATTTTTGTCATTTCGACTTCGATATGAAATTGAGAAGGAGAAATCTCTTTTTCTTGAACTATTGCTAATATATAGTATATTAATTTTATTTATAATCCATTTGGATCCGTCATTCCTTCATGCTATTCAGGACAGGCTCTGAGTGAAATGAAGGATCCAGAGAACCAGAAACCTGGATTCTCACCCACAAGGGGTGTACTGACTATCACTCTGTTCAGAATGACGGAAGATAACCTTATACAACTTAAAATATTATAGAATACTGTTCTCATAAGAAGATACTGAAAGAGATTCCTCGTTCCTCGGAATGACAAATATTGATTATTCTAGTACCACTCCTTCATTACATCATACTGTCATGACGGTCCGCGAGAATTATTTGGATAGATTTCTGGAGTGATATTTCTCGAGCGAATAGACGCGAATATCCGATCAACACACCGCCACGAGGCGAGAATCTCTTCTGGTGCAAGGAAGAATCTCCGCTCATGTTCGATCGCATCGAGAAAGAGAAGTTCATGCGAACCGAGATAGGTGTCTCTATCCCCAGCGATCGACTCTCGTGTGATAATCTCATGGGTCTCTCGCCGATCCCCAGATTCATCGAGAAATCGCATCGAGATCTCCTCTTCTGGATAGAGTGAGATGATGATACGATTCGGCTCCTCATCTTTCCCTGCATGGGGCGCAGGAAGGAAGGTGATGACAATATAGGTTTCTTTTTTTTCGAGGCTCTTGCCTGAGCGCAGATAGATCGGCACATCACGCCACTTCGACTGATCGATATGGAGCGAGAGGGCAATGAAGGTCTCAGTCTCTGAATCTCGAGTAATCTTATGGTCTGACCGATACGAAGCATACTGACCGATGCTGACGTGATCCTTCTCATGGTCGAAGATGAGGGAGTCAAGGAGGTGTTGCCTCGCACGGGCGATCGATGCAGGATCCAGTGATGATGGGAGGTCGAGCGTGAGGAGGGCGAGCATCTCAAAGAGGTGGGACTGGATCATGTCACGAGTAATCCCCACAGAATCAAAATATCCGACACGATCGCGGATGGTGAAATCCTCGAGTGCTGAGATCTCGATGCGATCGATCTCGCTCGGATTGATCATCGTATCGATGATGCGATTCTTGGATCTGAGGGCGAGGAGACTGCGCATACTCTTCTTTCCCATATAGTGATCGAGGAAATAGAGTTCCTCATCACTGTAGTGATCCTGGAGATCTCGAAGCAGAGCTCGAGCAGAGGCTTCATCATGCCCGAATGGCTTCTCGAGAATCACGCGAATATCACGACTTCACTTCTCGAACGTCTCTGTAAATTGGGTGAGTATCGGTGCAACCACTCAGGGTGGAACAGCGAGGTAGAGGACTTGGACTGGTGGGCTGGGAGGTTGGTGGATTGGAGGCTGTGGATTCTGGGATGATATTCTCTCGATCAGATGC
The DNA here is from genome assembly GCA_031423995.1 of Candidatus Altimarinota bacterium. GTDB lineage: Bacteria > Patescibacteriota > Gracilibacteria > BD1-5 > UBA2023 > STC-74. The sequence continues at coordinate 1,764 of JANPGO010000076.1, forward strand.
TTGTAGTCTTGGTATCACTCTGCATCATCGTATTGCGCCGTGATATAGGAAATATGTGATTCGAGGGTGAGGAGGATCTTCTCTTCCCTCTCTCACCAATCCTTCACATGTGTTCGGACAGAATTCGCGAAAATCTCAAAGAACGCCGAATCAGTGAGCTGACTGCGAGCAAATCCCACAATCGAGAAATCAGTCGGGAGTTTTTTTCTCACAGCAAGTGTAAAGAGTGCTGGATAGATCTTGAGCCGTGCGAGATCGCCTGAAGCTCAGAAGATGGTGAAGATTGTAGACATAGGAGTACGGATTTTTTATGCTGACCAATCAGTATGAAACACTCCTTCTCGATCATTTCGCTCGTAGGTATGCGCTCCGAAATAGTCCCTGAGTCCCTGAATCATGTTCGCGCTCGAGTCAACCGTCACCATCTGATAGAAATACTGAAGTGCCGACGAGAGTGCTGGTGTCGCGATATTCGACTGGATAAGAATCGAGAGAATTTGCTGATAGGTAGCAAGATGATCTTCTATGGCATCATGGATAGGTGCGAGTCCGAAGATATGTGGAACATCTGCCTCTGCCGTATACGCATCCGTGAGAAAGGTCAGGATCTGTGATCTGATGATACATCCTCCCTGCCAGATGCGGGTCACTTCTGCGAGATTGACCTGCCACCCATATTCGATCGATCGAGCACGGATCAGCGCGAGCCCCTGTGCATAGGCAAAAAGCATGCCGAGATAGAGGGTATATTCCATCTTCATTCGCATTTCTTGGAGCGAGAGCGATGTTGTATGTTCGAATTCATACTCCTTCCCGAGTGTTGTTCGAAGGGGCTTATCCGAGGAGACCATACGTGCAAAGGTGGCTTCGACAATCGACGAGACACTCATACCAGACTCGAGCGCATCGACCGATGTCCAGAGTCACGTTCCCTTGGCACCTGCACGATCGAGGATCATATCGATCACGAATCTTTCGGTGAAGTCGTCTTTCTTCATGAGGACCTTGCCCGTGATCTCTATGAGGTAGGAGTCGAGGATGCCCGTATTATATTCTTCAAATATTGCACCAATCTGGGGAGCAGAGAGATGGTAGACCTTACGAAATGTCTCATATGCCTCTGCGATCATCTGCATGATTGCGTATTCGATACCATTGTGCACCATCTTCACATAGTGCCCTGCTCCTTCGTTTCCGATATGACTTACACAGGCTCCTCCCGAAAAATCCTTCGCAGCAATCGGCGTCAGTATCGGTTCGATCTGTTTCCATACAGCTTCACTACATCCTGGCATGATGCTTGGTCCATTGAGGGCTCACTCTTCGCCTCCAGAGATCCCACATCCAACATACTCGATTCCCCGTTCATGGAGTGCTCTCGATCGGCGAACAGTATCCTTGTAGTGAGAATTCCCTCAGTCGATAATGATATCTCCAAGTTCAAGAAATGGGAGGAGTTCAGAGATAACGCTATCGACCGGAGCACCTGCCTTCACCATGAGGATCATCTTTCGAGGACGCTCGAGCGAGAGGACGAATGACTTCAAGTCTGGATATCCGACGAGCGTACTCGATGAGCTATACTGTTCCATGAACTTCATCGTGACATCGACCGTACGATTGTAGACCGAAGTGGTGAAAAAACGAGAAAGATTGCGGGCGAGATTCTCCCCCATGACGGCGAGTCCGATGACACCAATCTGTGAAGCCATAAAAAAGTGAAATAATGATGGAGCTATAGTATAGAGAGGTTGAGGAAATGCAATAGGAATTCATCACAACTTGAGAAAAATGAGTGGGAAAAAGTATCATAATAGACATTAAGACTTGCAGAGTGAGATATATATGTACTCCTTCTGCATTTTATATTAGCAAAGAATTCAACAATATACTCACTAGAGTATATATGAAGCTATGAAAGATAAAATTGACACTATAGTATAGGTGAGTATTATACAAAAAATATTATATGTCTTTTTTGAATACACCTGATCATGCTGTAGAGAATGTCCCACAGTATGGTTTTATGAACCTTTCACCATATCTCCAGACTGCTATTCAGGAAAGAGAGAGAAGGGTGCGAGAATTAATACATGCAGTCAATCCTGAATATTTTTTCTGACCCAACAAAATAGAAGACGAAGAAGGACAAGAGTGAGTACAAGTCAATGGAATAGACTTTGAGGCAAACATTCGATATCTTTCTGTTGTGAATTACAATGCAGTCGATATGACCCGTAATAATCCTCAAGAAGCATTCATATTTCTTACATCGCTTTACCTCAAACTCAAGGTTAATAACGATATTAATAGCACACCGGACTACCTTCGATTCCTTGGTGAATATCTTTCGGCTACAGAAAAAAGTGGACACCTGAATGTGTGACGAAATATTTTATTAGAAATTGGATGTCTTGTCGATCAACACGTCAAAATTATAACAGGAAAGACAATGAATGAACTCCTGGAAAGTCAAGAATTGGGGGAAATAAAAATATCAAATGAACATATTTTAGCATACCGTTGAACTATACTTAATACTGTTGGGAATCTCGCTGCATTTTATTTTAGTATCGGAGAATTCGAGTTATGAAAACGATATACTGCTCTTTGCAAAATCCTCGCAAAATTTCTCCAAAGTTCCCAAGCGCTCTACGATTCAACGATGGAGAAGATTGTTGCTACATTGAACCGAAAAGACTATAATTCTGAAGATATTGATAGGCTTATAAAAGAAGCTCATGAGTATTTTGATATGCTTATGTATGTTTATAGAAATATTCCTGAAGTAGGGAAAGAATTTGCGAGAGAATCTGAAACGATGATGAGAATTATAGAACTCCGACTCAGAACAGAAGCAATTCAGGAATGAGGTATAGAAGAAGTTGCAGAGCTCTTGAAAGAACGAGATATGCTTATGAGAGACCGTGAATCCCTCACTCTTGATGAAAGATGACTTCTCATCCATGTAGAAATACTCCTCTATATCGCGGTGGACAAGCTTCTCGATACGCCTGATGCCATCGTAAAGTGACTCCAAGCGGATCTCGACTCCATGATAGCCATACTCCAAAGCGGGAGAAAGATAAATAGCGAAGGATTCGAACTGGAAGAGTATCTAAAAAGCACAAATAGTGGACTTTTTCTCGGATCCTATGTAGACCTTTTCTCTCATCGTGTACATACAACCGTATCCAACGGGGCTAGCGAAGAAGGAAAAATAGATAAGGCACATCTCCTAAAGATGATGATGGAAATATATCGTATTGCCACGGAAAAATGAATAGACCGAAGTATCCTCGATAAGAAAAGGTACTTCCAAAAATTTCTCGATTCTTCGATAGAGCTGATTGCTAAGTACTACCCCGAATTAGCAAGCATCAATACAAGCACTATATACAATTTATTCGCTGAACTTAGTGGAAAATGAGCATCAGCAATTCCTATCGTAAATACTATCCGATCTGATATCGGCACTCAAATCGATACAAAAGTTAATGTCCTCTTTGGATGAATGGCAGCAGAAAAGATTCACGCAGGACAAAGAGTCAGAGTAGGGAACTTTAGTCCAGACAAAGATCTCATGAAATGTATGTGAGACTTCCTGATTATTGACTTCCCCGATGGTGAAGCATGTTCACTGACCGAGTGATGAGCAGGGTCCTATACCCTTCGAGGATGAATAGCAAAGAACACCGTTGACAAGCTTCCACCATTTACCGCTATAAGTTATATAAAAATAGATCCCGATGGTACTCTCCATACTGAGTTGCCCAATTGTACCAATCCTGACGATCAGGAAAAATTTGTAGAACAGTTCAAAGTGATATTGAATAAGTTACAGCCCGATGATTTGAAAATCAAATATAGTATTGGAGACACTCTCGGGAAGAACCTTATTTATTCAGATAGTTTCGGTTCTATCTATGCAGATGGGATAAATAGTAATGGTGATCGTGTATTTATCGTCGAATGAAATAAGGGTAGATCTGGGACTTTTCGTTGTGAGATCAATACATTCGAGAAAGATTGAGTACATTATATTTATTGTGGATCATTGATTAATTCCATTGATTGAGAAAAAGTAAGTGTACCACTCTGATGGCTCTGACAATGCCTTGCAGCTTCAATGAAGATACACTATAAAAAGGTTATAGTACTATTCAAGCGTGATAGTGCTGGGCGCCATAACGAAAGAGAAAAATTAATGACACTTCCTGCTTACATTCGAGTTTTTGCTCCAGGTTGACCAAACATACCAGCAGTCCGAGAAGATTTATTGCATTCATGGTTTCCAGAAATCACCGTCTCTCCATAATATCAAAAAACTCTCATAATTGAGAGTTTAGAAATTTTAGAACTTAATTTTTAAGCAAAACCGTTACCCATTCTGGCGAGATCAGTATTTGCATCTATCGATGCAAAGCCATTACTCATTGTTGCAACATCAACATTCATATCTTTTGAGGCAAAACCGTTACCCATACGAGTCATATGTACTCCTCCAGTATTCACAGATGCACCAGTGGAGGTAATTATAGCTATATCTGATATATTCGAGCCAGCAACTAGTGCCGAAAGAGACGCCTTTCCCTTTCTTTGGGAAGTCTTTTTATATGTCATATTTATATTTGTTAGGAAATAAGACATATATATAATAACATATATTTATAATTATGCAATTTTATTCCGAATTTACTTCTCTGTAATTGATTGACTTATAAGAAAGATTCATACTATGTATACAATAATATTGCTCTAAATGAATACGCTCGCTCAATCAGTGTTCAACATACGTTCAAGAGTTGCCTTACCACAAGTCCATGCAAAAATCATTGAGTGGAATAATATACTAATGAACCTTCTTGATCCTTCAGAGTATGAATCTTTCTTCGGAAGTATCTCCTGAAATAGTAATGATAGTGATATAGTTGATGTATCAATGGATTTTTGAGTATTCGAATGAGTAAGAGTTGCTATTGAGTCGAGTGATATTTCATTTGTCTATCCTGTAGGATCTGAGGCTGTTCGACTCTTCCTCTGAGTCATCAGCCTCCATAGTGATAGGTTTCAGAAGACAAACCCACGATGAGCCTTCTCTGCATTATGGGCTCTCTATGAGAAATACTGCGATCATACTAATATACACGGATCAACAGAATATATATGATTCCTCTGAGTACTTGTCTCGTGCGCTGGGATTGCCACGCATTTCCCTGAAGGAGATATAGTTGCACAAAAACTTAGAGAACTCCTCGTTCCCTATCTATGAGAAATATTTCCAGGTACACCAAGTAGTATACTAGAATCCTCTCCAGTAGATTTTTGGAGTACAGTATTCGATGGAAAAGGGGAACTCATTCATACTCTCAGACACTATCAATCTCCAGAATGAAGTATTGATAGTACTTGATCTCAAGCATATCGGTACGGTGATACTATAACCGTCGCCCTCGATAATCTATCAAAATTTTACAGTAAGACTGGTGCATACGATAGAGCACTTGCAGCAGCTCAAATAGGATATGAAGTAGCTCATAGACTCTATGCGGACGTAGCCCTATTTCATGTGGCAATCACCAAAATCATGACCATGATCCATATGAGAAGGGGTCGAAATCCTGAAACAACACTTCTTGTAAGTTATGCGAAAAGGGTTCACTCTCGACTCATCGAGATCTATGGAGCCGAGAGCGAGATAGGGAAAGTGATCGCAGAGGAGTGAAACACTCGACTTAGGATTATCGAGATACGGCTACTTTCCGAGAGAGTAGCACATTGAGACCTGAGTAATTTAACGAAACTCATGAATGAACGAGATCAGCTCCTATGAAAATGACTGGGGGAACTCTCTATCGAAGATCAGGCAATCCTCGTACAGACGCAAGTAGTACTCCTTATAGCTATAGATAGATTATTCAGAGATCAAGAAGGACTCTCTATCGCACTCGCTAAAAATCCAGAAGCCATAGTATATATTATCAATAATGGAAAAAAGGTTCACACTCTCGGGCTCGATATACAGAAATACGCACAGACTGAGAATAGATGACTCCTGCTCTGATCGATGGTATCACTCTTTTGTCATCTCACAAAAACTATCATCTCTGACGCTTCAACCCCGCCAATAGACAGAAAACTTCTCGAACTGAAAAACATGATGTTCGATATCTATCGGACGATACAGGGTATAGTAGGGGGAAATCTGGAATATCTCAAATGTCAATGATTCTATCCATCATTTATTTCTGCAGCTAGAGAAGTACATTCGAGTATATCTGAGAATCCTGGGATTAATGAAGTCGCAACATTAGAATATCTAGAGGCAAATAGTCTTACTGACGTATTTCATACTCAGGAAACGTGAACGAAAATGATAAAAGAGGTATTGTATATGTGATGAGACGTATGGTGACATAATATTTTTGACTCACTGTATTGATGAAGAGTATTAGAGCGGACACATACTGGACCAATAATTCCTATTGATAAACTAACAAATGATTCTCTAGAGGCATGCACAACTGGTACTCTATTCATCATGTTTCCGGATGAGACATGGTGTTCGGTCGTCCAATCTGCAGTTGGAAGCTATACGATACGATTCCTTCTCGAAAATGGTACAATGGATCGACTTCCAGAATTCGGTGGAATCTGTCACTGAATATACGGTGAAGATAATGAGTTTCATTTCGACGAGATAGTATGTAAGTATCCGAAAGATACAGAACTCTGCGAAAGACAATTATGACAAATACACGGAAAAATCCAACCTGACAGGAGTGATATTCGATATGATGCCAATGAAATACTCGAGTGAAATCTCTTGTATAGAGATACCTTCGGGACTATATATAATCATGGGAGGAACTCCCGATGAGAGCAAGTATTCATCGTGAAAACAAGACAGGGTGAATGAGATTTCCGATGTGAAATCAATACTTACTATGAGAATGGAAGATATACTGTCTATATAGGTTCCATGCTGAATTCACAGGGTGGACATAATCTCAGAAACATTCTAAATTGGCTCGCGAAAATAGTGAATACACTCGACTGAAGTGATTTAGATTTCCAGATAGACCTCACTCGAGATACTGCTCACAATGAAAGATCAGCGCGCATGACCAGTTGAGATTTTCTGAAAGCATTTAACAACTGAAGTAGATGTTTGACACCTATCAGTACTTTCTATCATGATAGTTTTTTCCACGATTTTTTCCATAAGTCGGAAGAAAGTCTATCGGTAATTTAATCTTTAGTTCTCACTCGTTCCCTGATCCTCCGCATAATCTCTTCTTGCATCTCACGACCGTGAGTTGATTGCTTAATAAGCGTGAGGAAATCATCCTTCAGGAAAACCTGAAGCTCAGCATCTTCGATGACTTCGACGGTCGCAGTACGTGGTTCATCCGTGATGAGAGCAATCTCTCCGAAGAATGACCCAGTACCGAGGATCGCCACCTCCTCACCTCACTGGATGATGCGGACTTTCCCACTATGGATATAGTAGGCACATCCATTCGAAATATCTCCAAGTGAGAGAATCCGCTCACTCACTTTTCTATACTGTGTCTGACTCATGAGGAGAAAGTAGGTGATCTCCTCCTTCGAGAATCCATCGAAGATATAGAGTTCTTCAATATTGGTTGCCATAGAGAACATTTTAGGATACCTGTATTGTAGCGAACTCTGGGAAAAAATGCAAATATTTCCCCTTGAAGACAAGGAGAAATAGCTCATCATCATAGATTATCGATCGACTCGCTGCGCCTGATCGACGACAAGATAATCGGAACGGATATATCCGGATATACTTCGATCATCGGAGATAACCTCTGACCAGTTATTCACCGTCGAGACGATATAGAGAGGGGTCCTATCCGTGAGAGTAGCAACGATATGTGCCCCATAGTATGGATGTTCACGGACATTCACGAGGTGTGCTACTCGAATATGAGCAATATCACTCCAGTATGCCTGATCAGCCTGACGAATACGGACGAGATCGCTCGCATTCGGGAGTCTGAGGTAACCAGAAGCGATATATCCTGATGATTTCCCATCAGTGTCTGGTACAACCTCATTCGAGACAGTATCTGGAGCATCGATCAGTGCGCCTACCGTCTTGACCCAACCTGTTTCTTTTCCTGATATGACAACTGCATCATTCTTCAGGAGGTATGAGACAACGCGTGAGAGCATACTTGGAGTATGACGCATCTTGACACTCCAGGTTGGATCGACATAGCGGATTCCCTTATTTGCCATCCTCTGGACTCGGTAGTTCACGATATCCGTCGAGCGGATATCGAGGGCTGGACCATTATCTGGATTGAACTTTGGAAGAGTCACTCCAGTATCATCTTCAGTCGCTTCTGTCTCGGACTGAAGAGTATTTCCCGAGTTGTTCTGTATATTTCCTGTATTCGTCGATCCTGTCACTGTCGGTGATGAAGCTGTGCCAGAATGAGATACTGTATCAACTATATGAGTCCCGACGCATCCTGGAGCATTTTTCTCACCGTGGATGATCTGCAGTTGACCAATATTTGTTCGGATTACCTGAGTCCCATCACAATTCACAACAGATGATACGATATCTCCCGATGCACCGAAACTAGTATCGAGAGCGAGGAGAATGCCACCGAGAAATACAGCAAGAAGGATCGATCTGCGTATCATATGGATGAAGGTTTAGTATCTAAATTTTATTCATAATACGTATTATTTGATAATGTCAAATTTATTTTATAATAGAAAATCCCCTGATCAGCTTCAGGGGATACATGTATACAAAATAGATACTACTTCCAGGAAAAGGTCAATGCCTTCTTCGCAACGGAGAGATGAACGTTCTTTGGCTGCTTCTTGTCGACGAGTGCATCCGCGATGACATCTTCGATCTTTTCTTGGATATATCGCCTCACAGGCCGCGCTCCATATTCCGGGTTGTAGGTCTCAGCAACGATGAACTGAATCGCCTTGATATCATAAGTACAGCTGAGTCCGATATCGGCAAGGCGTTTGGTAAGATCAACGAGTTGAAGTTGCACAATAGATTTGAGTGATTTCTTATCCAGTGGAGAGAAGACGATGGTCTTATCGATACGATTGAGAAACTCTGGAGCAAAAACATCAGGAAGTTGCTTCAGAACCCGAAGTCGTATATCAGCATACTCCGTGATAATTTTTGCCTCATCAGAATCTGTAGTATTGAATCCGATTTTCGCAGCCTCCGCATTGAACTCTTCAGAACCAATATTAGACGTCATGATGACGATCGTATTCTTGAAGTTCACCATACGACCCTTCCCATCAGCGATCGCTCCATCTTCGAGGATCTGGAGGAGGAGGTTAAAGATATCGAAATTCCCCTTCTCGATCTCATCGAGAAGTACGATCGAATAGGGTTTTCTCCTGACCTTCTCCGTGAGTAGTCCACCCTCTTCGTAGCCGACATATCCTGCGGTTGTTCCGATCAATTTTGAGGCGCTCGACTTATCCTGATACTCACTCATATCAATCTTGATGAGTGCCTTCTGATCACCATAGAACTCTTCAGCCAGCACCTTCACAAGTTCTGTCTTTCCAACACCGGTCGGACCGAGAAAGAGAAATGATCCGATTGGACGGTTCGGATTGGAGATACCAACACGAGAGCGTTTCAGAGAACTCACGATCGAGTCAATCGTCGTATCTTGACCAATAATTCGTTTTTTGAGGGTCGCACCGAGATTTTTGAGCTTCGAGAGGTCTTCTTTTTCGAGATTTTTGAGTGGAACTCCCGTCATCTGATGAATCACGCGTTGGACATCAGCAGAAGTGATATGGAGGCGATTTTTTCGAGGGATGACCCGTTTTTTCTTTTTTTCTTCAGCACTCTGCTTCAGAGCTTCGAGTTCTTTTCTCTTCGTAAGTGCCTTCTGATACTGTTGCGAGATGAGAAATGATTCCATCTCCTTCTGAAGCTTCTGGATAGATTCTTTGATCTCCTCTACTTCAGAAGTATCGAAGCTGTAAGTCATACTCTTGGCACTACACGCCTCATCGATGAGATCGATAGCCTTGTCAGGAAGGAATCGCTCAGTAATGTATCGGCTCGAGAGGAGGACCGCATCTTCGACTGCCTCATCATCGATGATGAGGTTGTGGAATTCCTCAAATACCGATCTGAGTCCTTGAATCACTTCGATCGCTGTATCACGATCTGGTTCTGGGACATCAATCTTCTGGAATCGTCGCTCGAGAGCAGAATCCTTCTCGATATATTTCTGATATTCTGAGAGGGTTGTCGCACCGATAAGACAGATCTGCCCTCGTGCCATAGCAGGCTTCAGGATATTGGCAGCATCGAGTGTTCCCTCAGCGCCCCCTGCACCAATAATCGTATGGATCTCATCGATGAAGAGGATAACTTCATTCTCATGCTTTGACGCCTCATCGATCACCTGTTTGAGTCGTCATTCGAATTCACCTCGATACTTCGTCCCTGCGACCATAAGTGACATATCGATCGAGACGACACGCTTGTTCTGCATAGCAAAGGGAACTTTTCATTCAGCAATACGCAGTGCAAGTCATTCAACCACTGCAGTCTTTCCGACGCCAGGATCACCGACGAGACAAGGATTATTCTTCGTCTTTCGGTTCAGGATGCTGATCAGTCGAGCAATCTCCGTCTCACGTCCAACTATTGGATCAATCTTTCCATTTCGTGCCTCAACGGTGAGGTCGAATCCAAAGAAATCCAGTGCTGGTGTTTTTGAGTCCTTCTTATCTTGAGGCTTATTCTGTGAAAACAGATTTTGTGCATTTTTCGAACCATTATTGTCCGTATTCTGGGTTCCCATACTCTCTTCGAGCATCTTCACGATATCATCGATGGGGCCAAAAATCCCACCTTCTCCTTCTGGTTTCTGAGGTTGTGTAGAGCCTGCGATGAGCTTATTGATCTCGATGAGTTGATTCTCGAAGTCCTTCGGAGATATACCAACAAAATCGAGAAATTGATAGAACCAGTTCTCTGTCTGGATGCGGTAGAGTGCAAGAAGGAAATCTTCAATACTTGCCTGTGATTTCTGGAAGCTCGCCGCTACCTTCATGCTCATGACGATCAATTCTTTGACCCGCTCTGATATACCCTTGTATTGTCCATCACGAACTCCATCTGAATGCACAAAGGGTGGACGAGAAAGGATATCAATCACGATACCATCATTGAGTCCAAAACTCGAGAACAGATCATAGATATTTCCTTCGCGAATATGGGCAATCTGGATGAGAACATCTTCTGGGAGGATTTCGCTGTATCAGAATTGCTTCACTCGAGTCTCGGCTGCGAGCATGATATTTTTGTATTCATTGGAGAATTGATTGAGCATTGGAAAACGAAAAAGAAAGTAAACGTGTGAAGATTATGAAAAAAATCAGAGAAATCAAGGAGATTTCATTTCCCCATCTTAGCAGAAGAGAGAGGAAAATGAAAGGAAAATTCCTTGCCGATTATATTCAATTCAGTATCATCATATATTGATTTTTTCACAAGAGAGACTAGAATGAGTGCCACTTACTCAACAATATGCATCATATACTCCTCATAGAAGACGATGAAGGGATTATCACTCCCCTCTCGATGTACCTCGAACAGTCAGGATTTCGTCTCTCCGTCGCACGAAACGGACTTGATGCGGTGCAGATTTTTCGTGATGAAAAGCCTCACGTTGTCATCCTCGATATCAATCTCCCGGGAAAAAGTGGGATCGAAGTCTGTCGTGAAATTCGAGAACTTGGCGCGATTCCCATCATAGTTCTCTCTGCTCGAGCAAGTGAAGATGACAAGGTACAACTCTTAGAACTCGGTGCTGATGACTATGTATCCAAACCATTCTCTTCTCGAGAACTCGTGGCTCGTATCCATGCGGTTGTGAAGCGGTCGGAAATGAAAAAAGAACAGAAGTCGGGTGGAAAATGTCTTACATTCGGAAATATCGTTCTCGATGCAAAAAATCATACTGTCACCCTCTCAGGAGAAGATATGAAACTCACCAAAACTGAATTCTCTCTCCTTGAATATTTTATGAAGAACAGTAAAACTGTCATCAAACGAGAATCACTCATGAAGGATATTATCGGATATGATCAGTATCTTTATGATCGGACGATTGATACTCATGTGAAAAACCTCAGAAAAAAACTCGGGAATGAGCTCGAAATAGAGACGATTCGATGAGTCGGATATCGTGTCCATGGTGCATAATCGAACTATAATGGTTTAATATTCGTTCGAAAATAGATTTCTCGAGAGAAAGAATTGCAACTTCTCTGCATTCTGATAGAATGCTCGCGTTTTTTATCTGCCGTATGCTCAAGATCACCTGACCTCAATCACTCTCTGGAACTGTCAAAATTTCCTGATCCAAAAATGCAGCGCTTCCTCTTATTGCCTGTGGACTTTTTTTCGATCATTTCACACTCCATAATGTTCCCCATATTGGCGACGTCCTCACGTTTCTCTCGATTATCGAATCGCTTGGAGTACATACGACCTTCGAAGAAAATGGAACACTCACCCTCGACACCACGAAAATGAATGTACACACCCTCGATCGTGATAAGATCAAGAAAATACGTGTGGGAATATTTCTCTTTCCTGCTCTCTTGAAGCGATTCGGTGGACTCGAGATCCCCTATCCAGGTGGATGCAATATCGGAAAACGTCCCATCGATGAACATACTCGAGCATTCGAAGTGTATGGTTATGAGAATATGGGTGAAGGTGAGAATATCGCTTTCCAGTGAGCAGATCATGGAAAGAATGTTACCCTGAGAGGGAATTTCGCTGTCACGGCGACTGAGAATATCCTCATGATGGCAGCATTCAGAAAAGGAAAGACGATGATCGAACTGGGGGCGATCGAGCCACATGTGATCTGTCTCATCGACTTTCTCAGAAGTATAGGTGTGAGTATCGAGACCACCTACGATCATCATATCATCATCGAGGGTATCCAAAATGCACCGAAAGAAGCGAACTGAACAGTGATAGCGGACTACATCGAAAGTGGAACATTCGTGATCCTCGGTGCACTCACGGCTGAACCCTCTGTTCGGATCGAACATGCACGAATCTGTGACCTCACTGCCTTTCTCGGAAAGTGTGAAGATGCATGAGTTCGCTATGATCTCGATCGAGAAAAAGAT
>JANPGO010000077.1:0-7330 GCA_031423995.1 Candidatus Altimarinota bacterium
CCGAACTACCGGTCTCGATATAGATATGATCAATAACTATATCAGAAACCAAGAAAAAGAAGATAGGGCATCAGATTGAGATCAGATGGATATGAACTTCTAAACTCTCTCAGATCACTATTTCTTCCTCTTTACTTCCCACTTCAAGACACTTCTAGGGTCTTTTTGCTAAAGCCACCCCCTTCGGGGGTGGATATTTACTATAAAATCTAAAATACAAAAAATAAAAATCAAAAACCTTATTATTTATGAGGAAAAATAGCGTTTGTCATAGCGTGTCATAGAAATATATCAGATTTTTTGACACCAGAATGAGTATATGCTAGAGTACAGGAGTAATTTATATTTTTACTATATAGTATATGGCTACAAATTATTCAGAACATGGTTCACTCGATGGACTCGTGCTCAAAGCAACGGATAGTCTGAAGGGAATAAAAGATAAGCCAAAAGGGCAGATTAGTGCTTCTCTCAGAAAGGATCTTGAAGGTGTTACTCCTGCAGAATTTGTAAAGGTTCGTGCAGATAGAAGAGAGGATTTGAAGAGTCTCCTTTCCGTAATTGCTAATAATACTGATCATGCTGATAATAGATTTGCGAGTCAACTCCTCTTGAGGATGGAGTGAAGTCTCGATGCAATAGGATTTGCATGAGGAGTAACCCGTGATGCTCAGCGTGCAGCTGAGATTGCTGCTGATTCTGCTAGAAGTTGAAATAAGGTTGCAGCTTTGTGAACTGATGGCCTGGTATGATTACCACTCCAAAGACCAGCACCAGCTGCAGCACCAGCACCAGCAGGACCAGCAGCCGTCGCAGCAGATATTCCTGCTCGAATTACCACTGTTGATGATGCAAATCGTCTTCTTGGAACACTTGAGACTGAAGCAGAAAACTTAGCATCTTCTTCAGATCCAGCAGATCATACTCGACTTGTTAGTCTTGAGGCGCAGATTGCCGCTACAAAGAGACGTCTTGCAGCACTTCAGAGACAGGAAAGTCAAAAGGCTGTAAAAGATTACAGGGAATCATCTAAAGATACTACCACAGCACTTGCTGATGCAAAAGAGTTTGACGGGTTTATTGCCCAGAATTTTACAAAAATCGAAATCAATGGTGGTGTATTTTCTGATGGTCAGGTATACTATATCGCAAATGGCGCGAAGACCCCAGAAGTTGCTGATTTATTGAAAAAGGATAGTAGCCCTATACGTGATGTATTTCTTCAGAAAATGTCTGGTGTGCAGTTAAAAGTTTGAAATAAAGAGTATCCTGCAATTACTACACGTGATGTCATTCTTGGTACTTATAAAAAAGCTGAAAATAAGTCTAGTTTGAGTAATGCAGTTGCCTTTGATGCAAGGCAGTATGACAAAGTCAAAACAACACTCACAGCAGTTGAGAGTACTTCCGAGTCTACTGCAAAATGACTTACTGATAAATTTATTGCACTTCTCAGGAAAAATCCTGAAGAAGCAAAGAATTATCTTCGAAATGCTATTAACGGGAAGAATCCAAACAAAAATCCAGCACTTGAAGCTCTTTTGGTAGATCCAGCATTAAATAGTCAGTTTACAACCTTAGATTCAACGAAGGTACAATCTGCTATTAAGTCTATACTGGATGGAAAGGGTACAGCATTTGTCATGAATGATACTGGTATTGCATTCGACGGAGTATCGATGGTAGAGTGAGCAATACTTCGAGGAAAGATTGAGGGAAAGAGTTCACGTGAAGGATTCTACGAGGTTAAATGAGCTTCTCCAGAAGATTTTGTGAAAGGTATTCCAGATAGTGAATGAACTATCAAGGCTATGATTACAAAAGCAGATTGAATGTGACCTATCGAATTCTGATGAAAAATATTTGAGGTAAAATGAGGAAAGGTTCTCTCTCTCGGAAAACCCGATGGTTCTACTTTTAGTCTCAAGGATTGTCTTTGAGAATATAGTGCGAAAGAAGGTATTCGTGATGCAATTATTGTTGCGCTTGCTGTGAAGGTATGGGGACTTCCACATATTTCTCTCAGTCTTCCACATATTTCTCTCAGTCTTCCAAGTCTTCCACATATTTCCCTTCCTCATCTTTCAGCTGCTGCAACGAGTTTCCTTGTTGGAATTGGTCTCGGTTGGTTCGTAGCACGTCTTGTGTATGGTGATGATGCTCAGATTGGTTCAAATGTACAAACTCTTAATAAATATCAAACTGCTTATAATAAGCTTGCCTTAAAACGAGAAAATCCATCGTCATACCTCGTACAGGGTAGTGAATACAAGCATATGACTTGGGATACTGAAAGTATCGATGCAAATAAAGCTGACAAATCTATTAAATTGTATCGCCCGTTAGGAAAACCTCAGAATATTGAATGAGTTGATATTTTAATCCTTGCTGTCGGTGCGAATGGAACTATTAACAAAGATAAGACAGTGATTAAGGTTTCTTCTGAGAAACCAGCAGCACTCTCATCATTATCTAATGCAGATACAATAGTTAATAAGATTGAAGAATAATACATATTTTGATAAAGAACTCTCTATTTATTATAGAGAGTTCTTTATTTCTCTCAACACCTTCTCTGCATGTCCTGTCGCCTTCACATTCCTCCATTCTCGGAGGATGTTTCATGAGCTATCGAGGAGGAAGGTCGAGCGTATGACACCGACATAGGCCTTTCCATAATTCTTCTTCTCACCGATCACAGAGAACTGTTCGTGGAGTTCACCCATCGGATCAGATATGAGCTCGATCCCGAGGGAACAACTCGTCGTGAATTTCTCATGGGAGGCGAGAGAATCCTTCGAGACACCGATGATCTGGATACCGAGACCAGCGAAGTCTCACTTGAGCCTCGTGAAGTCCTGCGCTTCCATCGTGCAGCCAGGAGTATTGTCCTTCGGGTAGAAGTAGAGAAGTGTCCGATCCGACTGGGAGAGGAGGGAAGTGAGGTTCATAGTATTGAGATTTTTAATGGTATGTATGAATATACTCACTATATCTGTTCCGCCCACTTTCGCAAAAAAATCTCTCAAGATGAGAGATTAGGCGAGGTTGGTTCATTTAGGAGAATCATCTTTTTCTTTGATCGATAAGTTCTTAAAATAGCACTTTCCTCATTTCATTCCAAAAGTGATGGATAAAGTGTATGGTTCATCCTCGGAGGATTGTAGTACACGAGAAAACTCTTTCCCAATTTCGTTTAATTCCTTATTTCCAAATCGAATAAGTTCTTCTGAGACTGGGATCAAGAATTTTTTTCTGTAAAGAGTCATCTCTATTGCTATAGTTCCAGCTTGATGTATATTTAGGTGTTTACATATTTTTCGAGAATCAGCTGCTTCGAGTTGCAAGTGCCCAAGCCTTTCTTTTATTAAGTGTTTTCGAGTATGAGCTCTCACTCATCCTTCAGTATTTTCTCGAGCTAAAATCTCTCAATGTTCGAGGGGCATAATTATATAATTAATCTATATTTGCTTTTCTCACTAAACCAGGAAGTCTTGTTATTAGAGCAGCTTCTACTGAATCACCAATAACTTGACCACTTTTTGCAACTACATTATTTACAGGGTTACTATTGCCTGGTCTCATTCCTCACGGTAATTTCGTAGCTGTGACGGGAGGAGTAGCAATAGTCTCGGCTGTCATAACAGTACTTCCTCATGCAACATGGTCTCATTTGTTTATTAGTCCCTTTAGTCTCAGTTGATTTATCAAATCATCAAAATTTCATTTCTGGGCACTGATAAAAGCATTATTAAGTTTGTCTGCTCTGTCTGAAATTCATGCAATTCGTGATTTTCCATGTAAGAGCAGAAACTCTTCCTGTAGAGCACTATATGATGCATTATTATTTCAAACCCTTTTGTCTAATTCACCCATTATGGTTGAAATGGCACCCATATCAAGTTTCAGATATGTTTCTTTAATTGGTCACTCTGTTATTGCTGGTTCAACAATTGGGTTTTCTGTTGGCATATTTCTATAGAAAATTAAAGACTAAAAGCAGGATCTGACTGTAGGGTAGCTCGTTCCTGTATCTCATCCATCATATGTTCAAATTTTTTTACTTGTGACTGGAATGCTAGTAAAAGTTGATTATCACGATCCAGATATTCTTCCACATACTTCTGCTTATTGATCAGTGCCTCATCGTCGAGCCCATAGAGCTCATTGTAGAGGGCACGTTTTTGGGGTTTCTCAGCGATGCCGAAGATCTCAGCGATGACCTCAGTGAGGCCGATGATGTACTGGTCTCGGACTTTGATATCCGTGAATCGGTGCGACATAGAGAAGGTGATACAAATATGTTCTCAGTGTGTCACAATTTCTCTTTTCTGTCAAAAATCTGAGGGAAGTACCTGAAAGATATATACCTGGAGTATGCTCAATTTTGTCATTCTGTAGGAATCCCTTTCAATTTCCATCTTAAAAAATCTTGATGTATGTATCTCTTCATATGAGGAAAAAGAGATTTCTACCCACAAGGGTACACTAACTATTGCTTCGTTCGAATGACAAAAGTGAAGCACTTCTTATAAATTAGCACGTATATGAAAAAAGTGCTAAAAAGTTTTGACAGACAAAAAAAGAATGATAGAATGCTCGAGTCTTGGAGTCTGAGATTTCGAAAATCGAACATTCCAACTTTCTATCTACTAACATTCAATTATATGTGAAAAATTATCGGTATTGACCTCGGTACAACCAATTCCTGTGTCGCCTTCATGGAAGGTGGTCAGGCAAAAGTCATCCCCAATAGCGAAGGATGACGCACGACTCCATCCGTCGTTGCCTCGAAGAAGGGTGAGACGATCGTCGGTATGCCCGCACGTCGTCAGTCCGTGACCAATCCTACCAATACGATCTATTCTGCGAAACGATTCATCGGTCGCAAGTTCACAGAGGTGACCAATGAGATCAAGAATGTCCCATTCAAGGTCACTGAAGGTCCAGATGGAGGCTGTCTCATCGAGTGGAATGGCAAGGGTGTCCGTCCAGAAGAGATCTCAGCAAAAGTCCTCGAAAAACTGAAGGAAGATGCAGAGAAATTCCTCGGGCAAAAGGTCACTGAAGCCGTCATCACGGTTCCTGCCTACTTCAATGACTCTGAACGTCAAGCGACGATCAATGCAGGGAAGATCGCAGGTCTCGATGTGAAGCGTATTATTAATGAACCAACTGCAGCCGCGCTTGCCTATGGAGTGAATAAGAAAAAGGATCAGAAAATCGCTGTCTATGATTTCGGTGGTGGTACATTCGATATCTCGATCCTCGAGATCATCGACATCGATGGAGAGCTCCAATTTGAGGTTCTCGCAACCAATGGGGATACACACCTCGGAGGTGATGACTTCGATCAGAAGATCTTCGAATATGTCATGGCTGAGTTCCAGAAAGAGACGGGGATAGACCTCCGCAAGGATGCTATGGCCGTACAGCGTGTTCGCTCGGCTGCTGAGAAGGCGAAGATCGAACTCTCATCAGCGACGAGTACAGAGATCAATGAACCATTCATCGCGATGAATGACGGAGTCCCATCGAATCTCAATATTACCATCACTCGTGCCAAGTTCGAGGAGCTCATAGCTCCACTCGTCGAGCGCTCGATCGAGCCGTGCCGCAAGGTCATGCAGGATTCAGGACTTCAGGCGTCTCAGATCCATGAAGTCATCCTCGTCGGAGGATCGACTCGTGTTCCGATGATCAAGTCCAAGGTCGAACAATTCTTCGGAAAGCAGCCCAATGAATCGGTCAATCCTGATGAAGCCGTCGCTCTCGGTGCAGCGGTTCAGGCAGGTGTCCTTCAGGGAGACGTGAAGGATGTTCTCCTTCTCGATGTCACTCCACTCTCACTCGGTATCGAGACCCTCGGTGGAGTCATGACTCGCATGATCGAACGCAATAGCACCATCCCAACCTCAAAATCTCAGGTCTACTCGACCGCAGCAGACAACCAAGACAGTGTCGAGATCCATATCCTTCAGGGTGAACGTGAGATGGCGAATGACAACAAGTCCCTCGGACGATTCATCCTCTCAGGAATCGCCTCTGCACCTCGTGGTATTCCTCAGATAGAGGTCACACTCGATATCGATGCCTCCTGAGTTCTCCATGTCACCGCGAAGGATAAGGGAACAGGGAAAGAACAGAAGATCACCGTGCAGGGAAGTACAGGCATGTCAGATGAAGAAGTTGATAAGCTCGTGAAAGAGGCAGAAGCCAATCGTGATACTGACAAAAAAAAGAAAGAATCGATCGAAGCTCGCAATCATGCAGATTCCCTCGTCTATCAGTCAGAGAAAACCCTCGAAGAGAACAAGGGGAAATACGAGGAAAAAGATGGAGAAGAAGCAAAGGTGAAACTCGAAGAACTGAAGCAAGTCCTCACTGATTCTGATGCATCGAAGGATGCGATCGAGTCAGCGACCAAGTCTCTCTCAGATGTCATGATGAAGGTCGGACAAGCTATCTACGCTCACGCAGGTGATGCTGAGAAGCCAGCCGAAGAGAAGAAAAATGATGATGGATCAATGGAGGCGGAGGTAGAGGAAAAATAATTTTTATCCCCATCTGTTTCGGTGGGGATTTTTAATTACTAAATAGCTGTTTCTGCTTTTTATGTCAAAGAAAAAACCAAATCCTATTCAGGATAGTGAAATAATCCATAGATGTCGATTAAAAATCTGTGAAGCAGAATTATCACTCGATGATGCTAAGATGAGTAGAAATTTTCTATCATACAGAAAACATATAAGTTACTGATTTTGGTCCCTGGCATCAGTCTCAAATATGCTTTTTACTGATAAGTTTTCGCAGTATAAATGGGTGTTATCAAATTATTGAAATAATCAGAACTTTAATTTTATAAAGCAGTATCGAGACAATGATTTTCATGATGGAAATCATGGGTTTACGCTTTCTTCAATAATATCATCATGAGCATGATGATGAACAATAGATATGTGATGAATGTGAAAAATGATGATGATGCCAGGCCGTTCAATAATGGTGGGAAACTCTCAAACATTTTCATCTAAGTATCCATATATGGTTATAGGTGAATGATTTTTTGAGAAACATAATGAATCTGATGTCTCAGAAACGTGGGTACCGGTCTTCCCAGTGAATTTTCCTTGGGTTCAATATATCGACTTTTTTTGACCAAATAATAAAAAAACAAATCCCCTAGTTTATTTAGGGAAACACCGAAAAATATACTGTAAGAGAGAGATTCACACGAATCTCTCTCTTACAGTATATTTACTGACCCAAGAGTATTAATAAATGGAGAATACGAGGGGATATTCGTATCTCATTTCTCTATTTTTATGCC
>JANPGO010000078.1:0-5162 GCA_031423995.1 Candidatus Altimarinota bacterium
GCTTCGAGAATATGAAGGACTCGATCTCGAGATCTGCCGAGCTGAGAGCAACGTTCCAGGATACCTCATGTCTGATCTCGAATTCGATCAACTCAAGAAGGAGCGACTCCACTTGAAGGATCTCCTCATCGCAATGCTGAAATAAATAGAATCCCCAATGAAAGTTGGGGATTCTTCTTGAGAATATATCTCATTAAAGTGATGTATCTCTTGGTCCAAATTCTTCTATTTTTTGTTTAAATAATTCGAGATTTGTCCTCAGATCGTCTTTCAATTTTTTCATTCAATTATGTTTTCTTCTCAAGCTTCTACTTCTATTATTTTTAGTTATTTCATTTCACTTCTCTCATAACTGTACGAATAGTTCGTGAATAGTCGTCAGTACATCGTTGATTCCATTCGAATCATACTGGTTGAATTGAATTGCATCGGCACTGTCTCACGCTCGTTCTATTTCGTGGACTATATCTTGATAATCTATTTCAATTACCTTTAATGTTGAAATTACTGGTTTGTACTCCTGTACATGTTTCATAGAAAATCATGAGGCCATAACTGATTCAAAGTGTCGATTCAGCATCATATATCGGAGAAATATACCATGATGCATATATGATTTTGCTTGCCTCAAATCTTCAGGACCCGTTCAGGATGGTTTGTTGGTATCATTAACTGTATGTACTCTTTTTCTATAATAATACCCCATATAGCATTCGCATTTCCATCTATCTTGATCATTACTGGTGGCGAGCATGTGAAGAAAAAATTCTTCATCTTCAGGGAATGTCTGGGGGAGCTTATTGATCACATAACATACTTGCCTCGCCTGTTCATGATTCCAATTCTTTTCCACAATTTTTTTGGCAGCATTGATATGTATTCGTGCTTGACTCCAGTTGCTGTGGCGTATTGACTCATTGAGTCATCAGAGGATAAAAGTCAAATCTCACAGTAGTTGGTCATGAAATTGTAGCTCACCATTTCTATCATAGAGCGTATCGAAATATCATCACCGAGATCATTGATTCATAAAATCTACAAGAGTAGACTGTAATTTTGGTATTTGTGCTATATTGTTTTCCTTTCATCGAATAAGTTTTTCTAGAATTCTTCGTTCTTTGGGTCCCGCAGAAGTATCTGTAGCTGCTTGCATTCTTCCAAGCTCAGCCCTGAGATCATCTAGTTGCTCTCTTTCTTCTTGTGTATGAGCCTCAAAATCTGTAGTTATAGCCTGAATATCCCGCTGAGAGAGATCTTCATATAACAATCAGAGTCGTGCTTGTATGAGAGTTGTTTCATTTGCATCACCTTCCCGGAGTGCGAGAGTATAGAAACTAATAGCCTCATAGGCATCTTTATATGTAAATGAAGTGTTATAGACACTTCTATAGGTATCACCAAGATACATATGTGCAAGCCTGAGATACTTTGGATTGTCTTTCACACGGGCGGCCATGGTGAATAAATTTGTCTTTGCTTTATCAAAATTTCTATTTTTTAGATATGAAAAACATAAATAGAGAAAATATTCTCCTAGTATTTCTCATTCGAGAGTATCTTGTTGGATATTTTCTAATAATAAAATAGCCTCTCTATAATGTCATTGTTCAAAGGCAGTACGACCGAGGAGAAAGGCACCAGGTACAGAAGAATAACCACTTGGTATAGCGATAAAACTTCATCCAATTAGATATTTCTCACTATCACTTCATCAAATCGTCTTACTCATTCAAGGTATATATCTTCATTTCTTTATCATTTTCCTGGATTTTCCACTCTGTTCTGCTAGATTTCATCAGAAAATTCTCACTTCCTCTCATGTGTATTCAGGATTGACTGCTAAAATAGCTCAAATATTTGTTTGTGCATTTAAGACTGTGTTATTTACTCATAATGATTCATTTATCATTTCTGGTTTCCTTGTTGGTATAACATATCATGACGCTGACTGAGAAAGATCCATAGAATATATACTTATTCTATGGATCATATCCTATTTTTCTTTGTGGGTCAATTGTTGACTTACTATTTCGTATATCCCCATGTTTTTTGCCATGCTTTCATCTGTTCGATTTCTTTCGTTTGGGCAGCAATGATATCGGCACCGAGTTTTACGAGCTCGGGTTTATTCGAGGCAGCGAGATATTTTGCCATATCGACGGCAGCTTGATGATGCGGGATCATCGCTTCGAGGAATGATCTATTGAGATCATCACCAGTTTTTCCCTCAAGCACTCGACTCATATTCACCATGCTCATATTCGCCATCCTCTCTTGCATTGTTTCACCAGATCCACCCATCATCGTTCCATTTATCGTTTGCATCATCCCAGTCTGCGGAGTTCAAGCTCGGCGAGCCTCATACTGATCATCAGTGTCAGTATATTGCCCCATCATACCACCACGGCGCATCATCCCTCATTGTACATTCTTGTAGCCCATCTCGCCTTGCTCATATCGGCCATACCCTCCATGGTATCCAGCACCACTCCATACTCACCATGCATAGGCTCAGACGATCATGAGGACAACGAGGACAATTCTGAGTATGGCACCGACCCAGTGATGTCCGCCAGGATAACAAGATTTTCCGTCACTCGAACAACAGGATTTACTCGAACAGGTACATGGATTGCAGTTGCAATTCTCGCAGGTGCATTCTGGATTTCCTGACTTATTTGCAGTGGATTTCATAGAAAAAAAGAAAAAGAAATAAAAAAGTATGTATATGATTTATTTTCTCGTGGCGACATCCCACGTGCGGAGGAGCTCATCGATGAATCCATCGACGACACGAGTATCAGGGGAGGAGAGTTTCTCACGACCACAAGACTGGAGGTGATCACGCATGAGCTCCCGATTCGCAGACTTCAGGAGTCCCATGACGGCATTGATCTGATGAGCGATATCTGCACAGTATGTACCATTTTCCGCCATCTCGATGACAGTATCGAGGCTTCCACGAGCCTTCTTCAGTGATGTGATGATGTGTTTTCTCTGGTGTTGCATAAATACCATACCATATGGTATGGTTATAGTATGGAGAAAGTGAAGGAATGCAAGACAAAATTTGTAATCCAGATACATTAAGAGTAATATATAATTTATGAATGAAGCAAATATTGAAATCGAGAAAATTCCTAGAATAAGTGCATTGGGTTATATTTGCCAGCTCTATATAGAAGGGAAGTTAGCAAATATTTCAGATGAAGAGGCTTTGAGTCTTTATGATGCACTCATTGCATTCGATCAACAATTGGAACGTCCGTGAGATATAGACGAATTAGAATACAAGATGTCAGAAAATTTTACGTTTAGAGAAATGGTCGAGGGAGTAATAGGTGCATTTATCAAGGGCGTAGGATATGTAGAATGACGGTTTCAATATACTACACTTGATTTAGAACAATCGACATCTGTAAAAGATTTATTAAAACAAGGAAAAACTCCTCCCCAATGATTTAAGTCAGGGGACCTTCCACTTATTACAAAAGACCTTTGATATATTGATGAACTGAAGCTTACTTATGCAAAGAGAAAAATATTTGCCTTTATGCGAGAGCGCCCCAATCTAAATGCTGAACTTCATAATACAGTACAAGAGTGTGTACATGTTTCAGATTTCTTTGCCAGAGAGTTATCATATCTCTGTGCTAAATATCCAGAAACATATACTAGTACTGATCATAGATTTTATACTGATGCTCACACTCCTGAGGAGATCCTTGAGAAACTTCAAGATACAAAATGACGATTTATTAGATATTTACAAGATGATAGCGGAAGAATAGTTGCTTACTTTGAATCAAGACAGGATCCTAGACGTCCTGATACTCAGGTGATACAATGGTTCTTCACTGATGAAAGTATACGGTGAACGAAGGTTATTCGAAGATTTTGGAATGAATTTATCAAATGGTGTCAGGAGAGATGAATTGCATCAGTCTGGAGCTATGCGGCAAAGAGAAATTATATCTCAATAAAAGTACATGAGGCACTCATGAGCAATCCTATAGTCACTGATAGTGATCCAAACGAGCTCGTTTTTGACCAAAAAGTTGATAAGATTCAAATCAAAGTCTAACTGCTATATATTCTCCTTCCTCTTCTTCCTCATGATTGCATATGCTGATGGGGGCTCGAGGACGTTGATCCAGAGGTCGATATAGGTTCCGTGACCTGATATCCTGGATTATCGATTTGTAGGCATTTCAGTGAAGCTCGCGAGTTCGGACTTCGGATCATTCACGATGATTGAATCGAGGGTGAATTTTCTTCTCTAAGAAGGGGGGTGGACTAATTTCAGATATCGATGAAGCATTATCGAAAATACTTCTTTTCTCTTAGAGCCCGAGTTTTTCCACGAGTTTTCCTTCACTGTGCATCGCATTAATCGAGTCGAATCCTCCGAGACACTCATCCCCGAGAAATATCTGGGGGACGGTGCGCATATGTGACTTTTCCACGATCTTCATGAGAGTCTCTTGATCATGAGTGACATCGACCTCTTCGTAGGTGGCTCCGATAGAGGTGAGGAGGTTTTTTGCCTTGATGCAGTAGGGACAGTAGTCCTTGGTGTAGAGGGTGAGCATAGTAGATTTTAGGTTATAGCAGATAGGAGATAGAAATGACAAGGAATAAGGAAGGAAAGTAATTTTTGTCATCGCGATCCCGAGTATTCGGAAGTGGCGATCCAGCTAATGGAGGAATTCATTATAGTTTTCTGGATTGCTTCGGTTTCCTCGCAATGACGGAACAATTAAAACAACCCAAACAGTTTTTTCTTCTCACCATGAATCACTTTTGCTGGAAATTCAGACTCAAAGTCATTCATGCCTCATGTGAGATTGTATGCCTTGATTCCTTCGGATTCTGCGAGTGAGCAAGCTTGACTCGATCGTCCACCCGATCGGCAGATGAAGATCACTTGTTTTGCCTTATTGACTTCATTCATCCGAAGGGGGAGGAGATGGAGGGGGATATTGAGAGCTGCAGGGATATGGACTTCTGCATATTCTCCCGTTCATCGGACATCGATGAGATCTATTTTTTCTGGAGATTTGTCGAGAAGGGAAGCGAGTTCTTTGGGGGTAATGGTAAACATAGTAGATGAAATGAAAGATTAAAGATTCAAAATTATAAGTATTGTCATATCGACAGAG
>JANPGO010000079.1:0-1767 GCA_031423995.1 Candidatus Altimarinota bacterium
TTCGCCCTTGGGCCGGCCCGGCGGGCTCATGCGACGACTGCCTTGCCCTTGTCGACGGTGACAGACGGCGCCAACTCGGCCAGCAACTTCATTTGATCGTCGTCGCTTGCGCCCGGCAGCAACTCCACCACCGCCTTCAACAGGTCCAGGTATTCGGCCACGCCCGCGATGTAGCGGCCATCGACGCGGGCCTGGGCTCGGTCATTGGCGATCAACTGAGCGGCCCGGAAGGTGACGGCATCGGCGCAGGCCGATTCTGCAAAGTGGGCACGCGCGCGCTGCTGCAACCAGGCTTCAAGCTCGGTATCGGGGACTGCCATTGCCAGCACGATGCAGCGGCGCAGGAACGGGTCTGGCAATTCGCGGGCGCCGTTGGACGTGATGATGACCATCGGTGGCCTGACCGCAGCGGCGGACGCGGCAGCATCCACCCGCTCACCGGTCCAGGGGATGTCGAAGCTGCCCCCATCCAGCACCTCCAGCAGGCCCTCAGGCACCTCCACCGGGGCTTTGTCAATCTCGTCGATCAAGACCACGCTGCCATGCGCTGGCGACCAGCCTGGCAGCTTCTCCGGCGCCTGCGCGGCACGGTGCGTTGGCCGCGCTGTCAACTTGGCTTCTGCCTGCTGCCAATGCCAGGCCCACCACAGCGGCCCGGGCCGCAGGTAGTGCTGCGGATCCAGCACATCGCCGATGTGCGTGTCGCGCAAATGGGCATGGATCTGCGCATCGGCCAATCGGGCCACGGCGTCAAAGTGGTAGAGCAAGTCGTCGGCCTTGGACTGGGCATTGACCACCTGCTTGAACAAGGGCACCTGCCAGGCGCAAGCCAGTGCCCAGGCCAGCTGGGTCTTGCCACAACCGGCTTCACCCACCACCAGCAAGGGCCGCCCAGTGGCCCAGGCCATGCGCAATGCCAGGCGCGCGCGCTCGTCAAGGATGTAGTGCGCCAGCGGCTGGGTGCCCCGCGACAAGGGCAGGGACGAGGCAAGGTGCTTGGGGTCAGTGAGCATGGGTTTGGACTCGGCTTTGGGTGTGCTGGGCTTGAAGCATGAACTGCTGCAAAGTGGCCTGCATCGCGGCGACGCGCTCAAGCAGGCCATCATCCTCAGCCTGGCTGGCGGCCGGCAGCGCCACCGCCACCAGGCTGCCAAACAACTTGAATACCTGCGCGCGCAGGCTCTCGGACTGGTAGGGGCTGTCGGCTTGGGCGGCGGCTATCACCAGGCCGATCTGTTTGTTGAGGCGCTCTTGCAGCAAGCGCCGCGCCTTGATTTGGCGGACCCGGTCGGCAGCCGTTGTCAGCGGCGCTGGAGGCAGGTTGCCTGGCAATGAAGGTGCGGCACCTTCACCTGCAGCCGGGGCAACGGCATGGGCAGGTGGCGATATCGCAAGCTTGCCCCCCGCTGGCCGCAACTCTGGGGCTGAGGCAAGGATTCGGTCCGTCAGGTGCTCAACATGGTCACGCTCATGCCAGGAACTGGGGTGGCTGAGCGCGGCCGACTCAAGAATCCAGGAGCCAGGTGAAATTCTGGTTTGGTCGGCAGAAAGCCGCCACCGCGAAGGCCACTTGCGCATCACCGAGTGACACACCTCGATCATCATGTCGAGGAACTCGCGGGCATCGTCGTCCGGCAGGCCTTCAAGCATCGGCACTTGGAACTCTGATCGCTCGGTGGTGACGGGCTCGGCAGGGGATGGCCCGCCCAGGCTGCCAAGGGCCAACAAGATCAGCGCGCCGGCCATCGATTCAAGCGCCCGTACATC
>JANPGO010000080.1:0-2355 GCA_031423995.1 Candidatus Altimarinota bacterium
GAGATCGAACGAACCAAGAAGCTCATTATCGCGGTAATGTCGCGGATCCAAAATCTCGACTTCCCCGATATTTCGAAGTATCCGAAAACTCTGGAGGGAATTCGGATGTTTGAGGAGGAGCTCCTCGAATGAACAATATAAATTTGCAAAAGTAAAAAAGAAATGATCGTGATTCTAGGATGATCAGATATTTGCAATTCCAGAATAAATACGATACGATAGAGAGAATTAATTTTCTCTCTATGCCTTGAGAATTAGAACACACTACTCTTCCATCTGATCGCAAATTGTATCCAGGTGGGAGATTTGCACCCGATACCTACGAGAAAGCTCAGGTTCAGCTAAACTGATGAGGAGAAGTTACCTTACGCAAAAGATGACGAGTCACTGCCATTCGTGAACGAGAAAAGAAGGATAGGATGTGAGATCGGAATGATGCACAACGATGAATAGCAGCATTTATATGAGAATCCGCTCCAGACACAATCGTAAGCATTGATGATACTTCTTGAGGGATCACGCTCAGAGGAACTTTGGATAAATCAAAGAATTTATTCACTGGATACTACGAATCCGCCTCCGCAAGATTCGAGTGAACTGGTCGAATGACGCCATCAACACCATTCCCAAGGCCAATAGAGTGAACCCTCACACAAAAAGGCAGAGGAGATTTCCATCGACAAACTGGTAAATTTCTCGATATAGTTATAAAATATGCTGATGGAAAAGTAGTTACAGAGGATACCTTATCGTTGGCACAATCCAATCCCAGAGCAGATTCAACAGATACAAAGATGCCAGATGTGAACCCAATACTTGCAAATATATGACTCCTTGATCGTGATCCAGCTGGTACTGCGAACAGTACACGACTACCTTTTTTATGAATATTGATGGCACAAGCATCTATAAAACGATAGTACCTCATCATAGAATACCTACCACTGCCTCTTTCTGAAATACCACCAGATAAGTCCAAACACCGCCCCGGAAGCATGTCCGACAAAGCTAATATTTCCAGTAAGTCCGAGTGCGATATTGATCACCAGCATGACGAGAATCTGATTCGCAATAGGATGGTGGGTCGTATGGAGATCGACCCAGAGATAGGAGAGGAGTGCCATACAAAAGCCAGATATCCCAATCGTGACCGATCCCGGAGCGAAGAACCAGAGACAAATAGCAACAAACAGTGTATTGAAGAAGAAAAATATCCGATACCGCATCGGCGACATACGAGACTCGATCTCTGGACCTGCCTGATAGAGAAAATAGGCATTCATGAATATGTGGAGCGGATCTCCGTGGAGAAACTGGTAGAGCAGGAGTTGTCCGAGACCAAAAATCCATCCATCACTTGCAAGTGAGATCTGATGGAGTCAAAAAAGATATCGTACTACCGGAAACGTGAAGCCTATAATAGAGACAATCACCGCGACGAGGATGAGTGCATGAGAAAAATATTCTCTCGGATAGAATGGGATCGATGATCGAGGATGGTATTTGCGCATAAAAAATTCCTTTAAGTGAATAAGGGAATTTTAAGAGTTTTTTGAGGGAAAACAAGAGAGATATTAGTATTTACTGTAGCCTTACTCCACAATGTGGACAAAATTCTGGATTTATAACACGACCAAAATATTTATGACACTGGGGGCATGACCAATTATACAAGGAGGCAATGAGTGATCCTCAAATATAAAAAACTGAAAAAGTAATAATTGGAAATGATTGAATCCAGACAAGTTCTTGAGAGCTTATCTCTCCTAGTATTAGCAGAATTGTAGCAACAAAGAATATTGGACTAATAATATAGAATTGGATTTTTCTACTTGTTTTGAATTTTTCTTCGATATGAGACTTTCACATTTTTTATAAAAACTATTTTCTGAGTCCGAGTTTTTCGATCAGTGTAGTGTAGCGAGTCTCATCTTTCTTCTTGAGGTAGTCGAGGAGTTTGCGACGTTTTGCCACCATCATGACGATTCCTCGGCGTGAATGATTATCTTGCTTGTGTGTCTCGAGGTGACCCTTCAGATTCTCGATACGAGATGTGAGGATGGCAACCTGAACTTCTGGAGAACCAGTATCACCCTTGTGGGTAGCGAACCCTTCCATGAGGGACTTTTTTTCTGTGTGATCCATATTGTAGGAATTACAGTATTTTGGGATAAAAATGCGTCAAACCCGAAAATACACGAGTAAGACGCATCTATTCTATGAAATTCGGAACAAATTGCAAATAAATCGCATCTGGAAACTACTTCAGGTATGCATGGTGGATGTAACCTCGGAAATTCTCCGTCGCGACTTCAACCCAATCACCAATACGATCGAGGACGGTGACCGTCTCCC
>JANPGO010000081.1:0-4601 GCA_031423995.1 Candidatus Altimarinota bacterium
TTCTCACATATTACTCAAGCAGATTTGAATAAGATCGAAAAAGAGATAAACTCAAGACCAAGAAAAAGACTCAACTATTCTACTCCATACCAAGTGTTTTGGTGAAAGAGAAAAAGTTGCATTTCAGATTAGAATTTAAGCATCAAAGATTGCAAATCATTTTCTTCGGAACTGGAGAGAGAAACCTTTTTCTGAAGCTGAAATTTAATTTCCTCTACTGAACACCTGGAATTCATCTCTTTTGACTTTTTTCTCGGTCTTGAGAGAATAGGGGAGTTGGGTGACCTATGAACCAATCACTATTCCACTAACCAACTCCAATCTATGTGCTGAATATTCGCCTATAATGGTCGTGAGAATCCCATCCCACTCCTCATCGAGTGACTGCGTAATCTCGAATATCGAGGCTATGACTCTGCTGGGCTTGTCGCCCTCTCCGCTTCGGGAGAGATATTTCTCGAGAAGGCGGTCGGAAAAGTCTCGAATCTCGCCACCAAGGTGGAGAAAAATGCAAAAAAGGATGATCCGTATATTACCGGGATCACTCATACTCGTTGGGCAACACACGGTGGAGTGACCGAGAAGAACTCACACCCTCACTTCTCGAGTGATATGCGATTCTTCGTCGTACACAATGGTATCATCGAGAACTATCATGAATTGAAGGAAGAACTCCAGAAGAAGGGGTATCATTTCTACAGTGAGACGGATACGGAAGTCGTTGCGAAGCTCCTCGAGGATATGTATAGAGACGACCTCCTCTCGACCTTCGAACGGGTACTGAGTCGATTGGTTGGTGCCTATGCACTCGTCGTCATCGATCGAGAGGACCCTGATACTCTCATCGGTGCCAAGCTCGGAAGTCCGATGATCGTCGGAGTTGGAGAAGGAGGAACTTTTCTCTCGTCCGATATCAATGCAGTCTCTCGTGTAGCAACGGAGTTCGTCACCCTCGAGGATCATGAGGTCATCAGAATTACAGGAGGGAAGTACTCGATATTTTCCCTTGGGCAAGAGGTCATGCGGGCGAGTGAGAAGATCACGGATGAATTCCAGACCGCAACAATCGGCAACTTCGATACCTTCACCGAGAAAGAAATCAATGAAATTCCAGAAGTATTTATGAATGCGCTCAAGTGACGGATCAACTTCGAGACAGAGACGATCACCAATGAGACACTCGACGCACTTAGTGATATGGATATCGATCGGATCGAGATCATCGCGTCGGGATCGAGTTACTTCGCAGGAGTTGTCGGATCGAGTTGGTTCAAGGAACTCTCGCATCTTCCCTCTGATGTTCGCATCAGTAGCGAATTTCTCTATGATACCTTCCTCCCATCGAAGAAGACACTCTATATCTTCATGTCCCAATCAGGAGAGACCGCGGATGTCCGAGAAAGTGTGAAGATGGTGAAGGAGAAGGGTTGTCTCACCTTCGGTATCGTGAATGTCGTCGGATCGACGATCGCTCGAGCCTGTGATATGGGACTCTATACACACTCTGGAGTGGAGGTCGGAGTGGCATCGACGAAAAATATTATCGGACAACTCGCCGTTCTCATGCTCATGGCACTCTCACTCGGACTCAAGCGAGACCTCCAGGTAAAGGATGCACGAGAGATCATTCGCAAGATGAAAGAACTGCCGTCCAAATTCCATGAAGAACTCAATGACGCCAAAAAACTCAATCCGCTCATCGAGAAATATGCGAAGTATCAGAATTTCTTCTTTCTCGGACGCAATCTCCTCTATGGAACCGCCGCTGAGAGTTCATTGAAGCTGAAGGAACTATCTTACCTCCATGCTGAGTGTTATAGCTCAGGCGAATTGAAACATGGTCCTCTTGCTCTCATTCGTCCTGATATGCCGTGTATTGTCCTCAACCTGAAGTGAGTTCTGCGTGACAAGACCGAATCCAATATCAAAGAGATCAAGGCGCGCAATGGAACAGTTCTCTGAGTCATCACTGCTGGAGAAGAACATCGATCAGACCTCTATGACGATATCATCGAGGTTCCCACCAGCCATCCACTGCTTTCTCCATTTCTCCCGCTGATTCCTATGTGGCTCATGGCAGTCGGGATCGCGAAAAAACTCGGTCGCGATGTCGATAAGCCACAGAATCTCGCGAAGAGCGTGACGGTGGAGTAGTAGTAGATAGATGTTTGCAAATAGCAGATAGAAGATACGAGAGTTGTCAGGTATTTGTATGCAGTGATCAGAATGGGATTTCTTATTCTTTTCTTGATGATATAAGATAACCGCTCAAGTAAGGTTATATTTGTCATCCTGAGGAACGAAGGATCTGCTCCATATACCGGATTTTCGAAAAGAAAAAAATTTGATTTCAGGAAAAATATGATATACTGCATCTGTCTTCGAAACGGACATGAGTAAAAACTACTTTGAAAAATCCCCATTGCAAGTGGGGATTTTTCTATGTCGGTCTAGCGTGGTGGCTTCACGACTCATCTATGGAGAAAAATAAACTGAAATCAAAAAAGGCAAAGCCCCGCCTCTGTGGGCGGGGTCTTCGTAGGTTGGGAATACTCAATCGGCGCCTGATAACTGAAAGTCTGGATCATCCAGTACTGTCACTTCATGACAGGGTCCGTTAGGTGGACCTTCGAATGCCACATGCCATCCATCTGGGGTCCGTTCGAAGCAGACACGGTTTACTCCTGGGATGATACCCTTCAATAGAAGTTTCTCGATTCCCCGACGGAACGCCTCCGCACGACGGATTTTCCGTCGCATGGACCAGATCCATGCGGTTAATACGTATCCAGGAATGAGGATGGCAACAACTATCAAACCAATCCCGGCTGCCGAAAGTGAAAAATTGTACATAGTGACTCCTGACGTTCCCAACATCCAGCACACTTGCTGACAGGGAATATACGATTCGGTGGGGAATCGCAACCCTGCCAGTCATTCGACCGGACTGTATGATTTTACTTCTTCTTCTTCTTCTTCTTCTTCTTCTTATGTCAACTTTTCACACACTTTTATGATTTTGTCATCCTCGGAGAGGATCTGTTCCGAAGGCGGAGTACTGAGAATAATAATGACAAAGCAGATTCTTCGCTCTGCTCAGAATGACAGGGAAGGGAATAGATTCTTCGCTCTGCTCAGAATGACAAAAAAAGAGGCTCATTTTGACTGGATAGGAAACAAAACTTTCCTTTTTAATATTATCTCATATCTTATAGTTTATACCTCATATCTCACCTATGTGGCTCCTCCGTTTTCATCTCATCGAATCACGCGACTATAACCGAGTCGAGCGATTTTGTAGAGTATCGGGATTCCAGACGAAGAAGTATGCATCCATGCTTCTCATGAAGTGAGTCCTCCTCCATGTTTTCCAGAAAAAATCCTGGCGACAGATAGGGAAGGAGATCGGTATTCCTCATATTCCTGTATATAATTTTTATTCCCAGATAGGTAATCGAGATGAATTCAGAGATATAATTCTCTATTTTATCGAGCGGCGTATTGTTCTCTGGATCGGTGACGAGCGAAATATCACGAGAGAGTATCTGGTGACGAGCGAAATTATTGATCGAAGTCTGGAAGAGTGGGGGAGGGTATAAAAATTTTGATTTTCCCAAAAAAATGATATACTCTCCTTGTCCTCGAGAGAGGAATACTTCGGAAAAGTATTAAATCTCCTTTTGAAAAATCCCCATTGCAATTGGGGATTTTTCTATGTCGGTCTAGCGCGGTGGCTTCACGACTCACCTATGGAAAAAAATGAACTGAAATCAAAAAAGGAAAAGCCCCGCCTCTTCGGGCGGGTACCTTTGGTGTTGGGGGGGGGAAACAAGGTCCTCCTATCTATTTTAAATTACCGGGGTCCTCTTTAGGATTCCGGGGTGCTGGTTGACATGCTGTCCAACCCACACCGCTATCATCACAGGTATAGAAACGGTCGTACACACATATCCACAACCTGTGATACGAAATCATATGAAACGACATCCCCTTTGTGGAAATTCAAATCCTTTCCAAATCTTCCTTCGTGCAACCACAGCGGTATGTTCCAGTTGACATGATGACTCCTGAGTTTCCCAACATCCAGCACATTTGCTGACATGGGATATACGATTCGGTGGGGAATCGCAACCCTTGCCAGTCATTCGATCGGACAATATGATTTTACTTCTTCTTCTTCTTCTGTCAACTTTTTACATATTTTTCTGATTTTGTCATCCTCGGAGAGGATCTGTTCCGAGAGTGGAATATTGAGAACAATAATGATAGAAGAGATTCTTCGCTCTGCTCAGAATGACAGAGAAGGGAACAGATTCTACCCACAAGGGGTATACTAGCTATCGCTTCGCAAGAATGACGAAGTAGAAGAATTTTCAACGAGTCAATAATAGGAAATAGGACAGATTCTTCACTTTGTTCAGAATGACAGAAATAGAAATGAGAGAAAGTGTTTGCCTTTCACTCCATTTCAAATATCCTCTTCTAAATTCTAAATTCTAAATTCTAAATTCTAAATTCTAAATTCTAAATTCTAAATTCTAAATTCTAAATTCTAAATTCTAAATTCTAAATTCTAAATTCTAAATTCTAAATTCTAAATT
>JANPGO010000082.1:0-6734 GCA_031423995.1 Candidatus Altimarinota bacterium
TTTGCGAGTACTATATTCCATAATGTATCTCCTCGGTCTTCTATAATAAGTCATCCACTTCAAATTTCTGTTATTTCCCCGATCAGGCGTCACAGCCTAGGGTTATCCCAATATGCGTAGGTACTCATAATATTTTCATACCCTGTATATTTGATGAGATATTTTTGGATATATATATCTATCCTAGAGAAGTGTACGAGGACTCATCCGAGCATCAGAGTGATAAAAATAATCGCGATAACTCGGCTCATACTATAGCGATACAGCGTTCCGATATTTCGAGAGTCTCGATATATCAAAATCCCAAGTCAGAGGATCACCACTATCCAAATGAGAAGAATATAGATCGTATCCATCTCTATGAATTCTGGTATACCACTCGCATCCGAGATAAGAAATGAAACTATGAAAATCCCAAGTCCAATCAGAAGTCAGAATAAGCCAAAAATAAGATACTTTCTTCTGAGTATTCTCGATCGAGAAATAGGCTCTATATGATTCTTTTTTATGGTGTCGAGGATGTTTTTTTGCAATGACATATTAGAGGTGATTATGGATAGGAGTGAGACTTCATTGGAGCTGTTTCTTGGCTCTATGGATGAGAGTACCAACAGTACCTATAGGAATCCTGAGTATATCACTGATTTCACTATAGTCGCGTCACTCGATATATTTAAGTATGATAACTTCTCTTTGTTCATCAGAGAGAGTCGAAAGTGAATTTTGGACAGTTTCTTTCATATCTTTCTCCATAATGGAAAAATGTACATTTTCATCACTCTGAAGTACCGCACGGAGTCACTCGTATTCCTCATCATCAAGACAGATTGTGATTTTTGTACTTTTTTTACGAAAGGTATCAATAGTAGTATTATGAGCAATGCGGTATATCCAAGAAGAAAATGGAAAAAAGAGATCATATTCATTGATATGAGTATATGCCTTTATGAAGACTTCTTGGAGTATATCTTCAGCGTCAGGAAGAGAAAAATCTCAGAGTCGCATAATATAACGAAAGAGCTTCTTCTCGTAACGATCGATGATATAAGCAAAATTATCACTATCCTCAAGGGTAAGTAAGATGATTTCTGAATCACTAAGTTCTCTAGACATAGATATTTTATGGGATACTACTCACCTTATACGAAAAGTGAAGGAATTTCTTTCAATTTCCTGCTCACATAATATAAAATTAAATACTCTCTCGGAGAGCACGAACATGGAAGATTCATCAATAGATTGCCAGAAATAATCATAAATTTACACGAACTATCCAGTAAAGTGCTTACAGATGCGGAGTATGAATGATGGAGAGCTGATGTGAAGAAACTTATGCAAATAGTATTACACGAACTTACTCTAACCAACAAAAAAAGAGCTTAAAGTAAAGCTCTTTGAGGGACTCGAAAGTCTAGAAACGCTTGGAAAATCAAATGGTACAACCAGCAGGGCTCGAACCTGCGACCTCCTCCTTCGCAGGGAGGCGCTCTAATCCAACTGAGCTATGGCTGCGAGAATATATGGAGGCACCAATCGGATTTGAACCGATGATTTGAGAGCTTTGCAGGCCCTTGCAATTGACCACTCTGCCATGGTGCCGAAGTGCGGGCA
Organism: Candidatus Altimarinota bacterium; assembly: GCA_031423995.1. Lineage (GTDB taxonomy): Bacteria > Patescibacteriota > Gracilibacteria > BD1-5 > UBA2023 > STC-74. Next base: position 1,612 of record JANPGO010000082.1, read on the forward strand.
TTATAAAGAATTCAGAGAAAAAGCAAGTGGAAATAGGAAATCACTCTTCCTTATTTGCACGCAAATGTCTGCAAGAGTGGAACATAGATCGACGGATCCTTGTCGATCGAGAGGGCAAAATGGAGTAGGTAGACCTTGGTCCCGCAGACACGTGCCGTCTGGAGGAATCGCATGCGAGGCGCCGTCTCATTGTAGCGAGCCTCGAAGGAGTAGAACCGAGTCACCTCACTGTCAGCGAAGGTCATATCTTCATCGGTGAGTTTCGTATATTCGAGGTAGTTCTTGGTCGTCTGGATCTCATTGAGTTCGCTGTATTTCTTCGAGGTCATTGGCGCATCGATGATATTACTCATGACGATGAGATTATTGGAGAATCCATACTTCACTTCTGGTGAGACGTAAGCAAGCTCAATTACTCATTTCTTCGGCGTCGGAAGACTCGATTTCACTGACTCAGTCCACGTCTTCGGAACTCGCAGAGAAAATATCTTCATATCCACGAGGGTCGTATTGGAATCAGAAGTGGTCTCGGTCTGTGTCCCTGGGAGACTACAGGAAGCGAGGGTGATGAGAGAAAAAAGGAGGACGAAGAGGATTCGCATAGATGGAAGAGGTTATGCTAGGTTCTCAGTCACGAAGCCGAGATGGGTCACGAGACCCACAAGGGCGAAGAGGACCGCGACAAAGAGTCAAATATATCGTACCCACGATTGATTCGGGAAATAGATGTACTGGGTATATTCGAAAAGAGAGAAGAGAAACCATGCGACCACCACAACGAGGATCGAATAGAGGTGGAATGTGAGCACCGCGAGTCGCTCGATCGTCATGAAGAGGAAGCTGAATCCTCCGATCGTGAAGAGAAGCGATGTATAGTAGAGAAAAAGAAAGAGCGCGAGGGTGCGCTTTGCGATGATGAGCCGGATCTCGAGATATTCACTCGGATTCTTGAGGAGTCTTTCACGGATGTCCTTGATTTTAACCATTTTTCCTTATAATGCGCGGGTATTATATTCAAAAATGTCTCTCACACAAGATCAAATCAAGCGACTCGAGAAACTCACTGCCCTTCAGTGAGGGAAGGAACTCGATATTTCTGGTGTGCTCGATTCCTTCGAAGCACTCAAGAATGGAGAACTTGTCCTCCCAGAGACAGTGTCACGAAGTGGTCAGAGCATACTCATTCTCCGTGAGGATACGGTTGCTCCTTCGACAATTACTCGTGAGGAGCTCCTTGGATGTAGTCCACAGAAGATTGCCTGACATCAGATTGCTCTCACAAGCATCATGATCGGGGAATAGTCCCCATTTTTTATTCACGCTTTTCGAATTTCATGAACAACAAGACCCTTCTCATAATTGCCTATGTATTTCTCTTGACCCTCGCGGTTCAGTTTTTTTTCGCACCGAAAACCAACACCAACACGAACCTCCAGAACCAAGGTGTCATCCTCCAAGTCGATAAGGAGAGTGTGACGATCCCCAATGTTCCGAAAATCGAGCTCGTGAACCACGCAACTGGGGCGGTGACTATCGATACCTGTCGAGATATCTCTATCACGATCGACTCCAATCCACTGACAGACATAGCCAAAGCAACTCCTGAATTCTGTGAGTCAATCACCACTGGTACGGGTGATACATCACTCCTCCCCTTCTCGAAGCTGTACCGAGTCTTTGCGAGCCTGCCGGGGAAGTATATCATCACGGCAAAAACTCCATTTGGAGACCGTATGGTTCTCGTGACGGTGAGTGAACCGAGTACTATTCGATCAGTCATTTCGAAGGTATTCTATGAACCGATCTACAATCTCTTCATTGCGCTTCTCACCTTCCTCCCTGGACATGAACTCGGCTGGGCGATCGTCGTCATCACCCTCATGATACGACTCCTCCTTCTCGCACCACAGCACCATATGCTCATGAGCCAGAAGAAACTCCAGCTCATCCAGCCCAAAATCAAAGAACTCCAGACCCAGTACAAGGATGATCAGGCAAAACTCGGCATGGAGATGCTCGAACTGTATAAAAAAGAATGAGTGAATCCGATGGGCTCATGCCTGCCACTTCTCATCCAAATGCCGATCCTCATAGGACTGTATTGGGTGATCTCAGGGGCGAATGATCCAGCGAACTACTATCACCTCTACAGTTTCTTCTCGAATTTTGACCCAACCAAGGTAAATTCCCACTTCGCAGGGCTCGATCTCCAGCATGTCGGAGGGACAATCGGACTCATCTTCTCAGTGATACTCGGAGGACTCCAGTGGATCCAGGCAAAGCTCTCCTTCACCTACAATCCTCCTGCCAAGAAGGAGGAAAAAAAGATCGAAAAGAAAGAAGGCGAAACTCCTGATCTCGCTCTCGATCCTGCCATGATGCAGAATATGATGCTCTATATGTTTCCGATTATGATCGCAACGACATCCTACTTCTTCCCGCTCGGAGTCGGACTCTATTGGTTCATCGGAACTCTCTTTGTCATCCTCCAACAGTGGTATGTGAATCGGAAGAAAACTAAGTAAGTGATCACTGAATATTTGAAGAAATATATACTCTCAATAATTCAATGACTCGAGAACTTTTCTTTTCCATTCTCTCTTTCTGTTTTGCTCTCTGGTACGTGGGAGATTATTGGAAAGGAATTGTTCGATGACAGATTATTCCTCACCCATTTACCTTTTTTCTCTGGGTAGTCGTCCTCGGTATCACGGCACGGGAACTCATCCGAGCAGACGAACTCATCGGATCTGCTTCGGTTCTCCTCTTTATCGTGAGTAACTTCGGCTGTCTCATCGTCTGACTCTACAACTACAAGAAAATCCAGATCAATTGGATGGACTGGTTCTTTCTCTGTGCCTGAATATTTCTTGTCATCTTCTGGCGATTCGAACCAACGTATGCCTATGTCCTACTGGTCATGATCGCGATCGATGCAACTGCCTATGCGAGTAGCTTCAAGAAGACATGGATGCAGCCGTTCACTGAGAAGTCGCTTCCCTACTTCATATCCGTAGGGAGCAACCTCACGACGATTCTTGCTATCTCCGTCTGGAATTTCGAAAACCTCGGGATGTGGATCTGGACATCGAGTATCAATCTGATATTTGCTTGTTTTATCCTCGCACGTCAGTACAGTATGAAGAAATAATATTTATGACTCGCGAACTTTTTTTCTCCATCCTCGCTTTTCTGATACTTAGTGTAAATACTGTTGTCTACTGGAAGGGGATTATTCGCAAAGAGATCATCCCACACCCATTCACGATGTTCATCTGGGTGATTGTGCTCTCGATCACTGCTATCGAACTCGTCCATCGAAATGAGTTCCTTGGGGCAGTGCCAAGTATATTTCTCACAATAGCCATTTTCTGTGAATTACTCGTGGGGATATATCTCTGGAAAAAGATAGTGATTAATTGGATGGATTATTTTTTCCTGATCGCTGGCATACTCCTGATCGCCTATTGGCAGTATGAGCCAGAATATAGATATGTACTCCTCGTGATGATCGGGATCGATGCTTGTGCCTATGCGGCGAGCTTCAAGAAGGCATGGTTCCAGCCCAATACTGAGAACAGTCTCCCATACTTCATCTCCGTCGGTAACAATATATGTACCATCTTCGCGCTCTACGTCTGGAGTTTCGAAAATATGGGTATGGCAGCCTGGACGGCTGGAGTGAACTGCACTTTTGCTTGTTTTATCCTCGCACGTCAGTATAGTATGAGGAAATAACTGTCTGTATGCATCGAGAATACTATGAAGATATCATTCAAGAAAAGCGTTCTCGAACAACGTTCCGAGAATATATAAAAACGTTCGGAAGCTGGATCGTGATGAATTTCTATAGAAACCACTGAACAATATCGCGCTATCCTGATACCGAGAGGATTGAGAATCTGAGCGTGAATTTCTGGGAAGATGCTCCAGAGAAATCACTCCCGATTGATGAGGGAACATCATTTCTGGACCAGTTCAAAAATCTACACAAGATTGTGCCTCTCCAGCCTATGTACCATATAGGCAATGACTCTGAGAATTGTGATTTCGCTGATGTCATCATGGGCGGAAAGAATGTCTACCTCTCTACGACAATTATGGATACGGTCGAGAATGTAGCATATAGTGCATTTTGCTATCCTCGCGCGACTGATATCTACAATTCCTTTCTCGCATGTCAGTGAAGTTCGAATGTCTATATGAGTGGTCGCGTGACGAACTCGCACAATATATTCTATAGTCGGTATATCTCCGACAGTGCGAATATCTGGTTTTCGACCAATCTGATCGGATGCAGTGAATGTATCGGGTGTCATGATCTCCAGAATCAGAAATACTGTATCGGGAATACAGCACTCGAGAAAAGTATCTATGAAATCGAAAAGAAAAAGATTCTCCAAGATAAGAAGAAATTTATGGATTTCTATCTCCATATCACGACTCGTCCGATGGTGAATATTGCATCCGAAAATGTGACTGGTAATGCAATTATCAAATCTCACAATATAGAAAATGGCGGCTGGATCAATAATATGCATGACTGTAGAAATATCTGGATTGGTGAAGGGGGAACGGATGGATCATATCAAATCTATGATAGTATCGATATCGGCGGACGACGAACTGAGGATGTCTACTGATGAGTTGGTATTGGAGCGGGGTCGACCAAGATTTTCTGTAGCTCACAGATTACTGACTGTTTCTCGATCTACTACTCATACTTTCTCGATCATTGTTCCTACTGTATCGGCTGTATCGGACTCATGAACAAGTCCTACTGTATCCTGAATAAACAGTACACCAAGGAAGAGTGGGAAATCCTTGCAGAGAAGATATTTGCATCAATGGAATCTGATGGAACACTCGGAGAATTCTTTCCAGCTTCGATGAATCCATTCTATTTCAATGATACACTTGCCTATCTGATCGATGATTCATTCACTCAGGAAGAGATAGAAGCTGAATGATATCTCTGGAGAGATGAACCTATTAGGTCAGATATTCCTGAAGGGATGAAGGTTGTAAAAAATACTGAACTGGACCAGTATCAGGGATTTCGCTTAAGCCCTCTTTCTAAAGAGGGTGCCGAGTGAAACGAGGCGGGAGATTTGGCTTCTAGA
>JANPGO010000083.1:0-22936 GCA_031423995.1 Candidatus Altimarinota bacterium
CTATTTCTGATAGTATGTATGCATATCAAGATATATGTCTATAAATACCGATGCTTCTCGCAGAAATACCATACTCGTCACATGAGCTGCTGGTGATATTGGGTCAGCTGTGACTCGTGATTTATTAGCTACATGAAGGTATGTGCTTGCGACAGATTATTGGACTGAGAAGTGAAATAAGATACAAGATATACGTCGCGCTGTGCCTAGAAGACTACATGAACTCATGCAGGAATATCCGTGACGAATCGAAATAGTAAACTGTGATCTCAGGAGCTATAAGGCTTATAAGGAAGTTTGCAGAGTTATAAGTTCTCTTCCTGATAGTATGAGACTCGATGGTATCGTCTCGGCTGCTGGAATCTGGAGGAGGTATAGTGACCGATTAACTGCTGAACATTCAAGAGAAACTGACTTCAGAGTAAATACCTGGGCTCCAGTAGATATAGCAAGAATGCTAATCTCTAAGCTAAACCCTGACGCAACTGTATTAAATATATCGAGTGTCTCAGCAAAATTTAGGGATACTCCCGGATTCTGGAATTATTCTGATTCTAAATCCAATCTCCTTCAAGATACTCGTGCACTCTCTCTACATCGCGAGTTCCAGGAAAAATGAATACGCTGTGCCTGATTAGTCTTGTGATATGTAGACACCCATGGTGGAAGTATGTCTACAGATTATTCAAAAACTATGTGAAGATTACTCAGTGAGAAATACCCATGATATCGTGGAAATCTCACACTACAATCAACTCGAGATAAAATTCTCGCTATTATGCTCAACGGCGAAGGCACAGCGAGTGGAGAATACTCTGAGATAACTCATGATAATAGTTTTTTGAAGGTAATTCCATGAACAGTAGATCCTATTGATGCTCGAGAGTATTGGAGAGAAGCGAAAAATCCATGACAAGTTCCTATTTCAGAGACTCCAGGTGCGATATTATCTGCAAATAAACTTTTTCCTCACTCCCATTCGCATCGATACGGAAAAATCGATTTCTCATGATTTCCAACTTTTCACACTTTTCATATCATCGAATAATTGATTGATAAAATTGCTTTCATTCTCTCTCGAATTTATCTCTTCAGTGATCAGATATCCGTGAGAGTGCGAGATCAATATCGATATCGAGATAGAGTACGAGATCAGGAAGGACATCATTCACGATCGGGAGATTGATCTCGAGGATTTTTTCTATACCGAGGGCTTGTGCATCTCCTTGTATGGCACATGAGGAGAGAAATGATCGATCCGAAATCACGATATCCCCATTTTCAAGTGCTGGCTTCACGATGGTCTCAAGCGTCTGAGCTCGAGCTGCGGCGAAGAGATAGGCATTCGTGAGAGGATGCATGACTTCGCTTTCCCACACTTTTCCCTGGGCGAGAGATCGGATATCTTCGGCTATCGGAGTCGATCCTGGTTCACGAATGAGGATGATATTGTTAAATTCCTTTTCATGTCATTGCGAGGCACGAAGCAATCCAGAAAACAATATTGAATCCTTCTTATAGCTGGATCGCCACGCTTTGCTAGTGATGACAGACTCAAAATACTCTCCCAATCGTTTCACTTGAGTGGTTTTTCCTGATCCAACAATGCCTTCGAGGACAATATACATGTATGACAATATAGTGATTTATCCAAAAAATGAAATCAGAATAATCCCTGAAAGTATGATGCACGCTCCGATAAATCTCTGGAAGAGGTGTTTCTCTTGGAAAAACCACCCTCCGAACATGACGGCAAAAAGTGCAGAAGCAGACTTGAATGCGCTCGTATATGGTGCGATCTCTTCTGAGACGATGTACATCTGAGAGAAGTAGATCCAGACATGGAGGACGATGAGAAGCGTCAGTGCCTTGTACTGTGTCAGCATATTCTTCCTGAGTGTCTTGCGATGGATATAGATATCTCGGATACTCATGAGGAAGACAATCGAATTCATGAGAAATCCCCAGAACCAGATCGAACTCGCATGGATCCCCATCCGATCGAAAGTCACTGTGAATCCATAAAAACAGACAGCGATGAGAAACATCCGAGATCCAGGATTGGTGATGATTGCTCGGATCGGCTCGATGAAGGTAGCATGCCCCTTCTCTACAGCGAGGAAATACGTCCCCCCGATCGTGAGAAGGATACCGAGGAATCCCCAGAGATTCACAGACTCACCGAGGAGAAGTATACTCGAAAATACGGTCGCAATGGTGACGAGTCACTTCATCGGAGTGATAAGTGATATATCTCAGAGGGAGAGGGATTGGAAGTTGAAATACTTTCCGAAATAGTAGAAAAGCCCACCACCAGCTACAATCCAGATAAACGATGAGAGCTCGATATGACTCGGTATCCCCTCTCTGATGAGGAAAGGAATCGTGACGATGATGATCGCGAGCGAGCAAATCCCCGTCATCACTCCTGCATCGAGAGACTTGAGGGATTGCTTCGTCGAAATATCCTTGAAAGCATTCAGGAATGAGAGGACAAAGAATGCGTAGAGGAAGATCATTATTATTAGAAAGCATTACTGAGGATTTCTCTAACCTATCAAATATATTAACACTTAGCATTCCTGTCATTGCGAGGAGTTTTCTGTACCTGTAAAAACGACGTGGTAATCCAGGTTTCTAGAACCGTTGGATTGCTTCGTTCCTCGCAATGACAGAATCCAAATAATTCCCTATTTTCTTCACTTGAGTTTTTCTTATTGAACCGATGATACACTCGAAAACGATATGCAAATTTTTTTTAACGAGAAAATAAATAAAAACTTAATGGTATTAAAATTAGCATGGCGAGTGGGAAGAAAATATACCATTCATTTTTAATAAGCTCTATCCAGGAAGGCTCTTTAATATAGTTGTCATCATCAAGAAAAAATAATCATAATCAAGAAATCAAGAGAAAAATAATTACACTATTTCTAGTATCTATAGCAGATACTGGTGTATGTAATGGCATAAAGAAAAATAGAAAATATCATACTGGATATGCAAATAATGATAATCAACTTATCAGCCATGAACTCTTAAATAATTTCCTATTTATTAGACTAGTATAAATAGCTCATAGTACTGGCATTATAAAAAGAGGAATTAGGAATAATAAAGGATACCGGTTTATGAATTCCGAAAAGATATAAGAGAATGCCAGTAAAATAAAGAAGGAGGTAATTATCCATACCCAAACTGGATGTTTTTTATAGTTGAAATAATCCATTTATTAATTTTTTTCATATTTTAAAAAAGTTAAATACTAATTCTCTTCATTATCCCTCCCCACCATCCCTCCCACGATTGCCATCTGTGCCTTGATCGAGGCATGTGGTTCGTAGTCTTCGAGGATGATATGATGGAAATCGAGTTCATCGATACTCTTCAGGCTCGGATCTATAGTGACTTTTGGAAAATTTCGAGGCTCACGTACCATCTGTTCCTTCATCTGCTCGATGTGGTTCTCATAGATATGCACATCACCGAAGGTGTGAACGAATCCTCCTGCCTCAACTCCGAGAAGGTGAGCCAGGATGTGAACAAGGAGTGAGTAGGATGCTATATTGAATGGAACACCGAGGAAGAGATCAGCAGAACGCTGATAGAGCTGACCATAGAGCTTACCATCCTTGATCGAGTACTGAGAAAATCCATGACAGATCGGATAGCGCGATGCCTCATCAGGAAGCGCCATCGAATAGAGGTACTCAGGATTCCACGCCGTGAGACAACAATTACGAGCATAGGGATCTTCTTTTAACTCTTTGAGTATCCAGGCAATCTGATCAATGGTACGACCAGGGGTCTTGGTCGGCCAGCGCCTCCAAAGCTCTCCATAGATCTTCGGGAGTTCGCCATGAGCCTGAGAAAAGTCAGCATCTTCGAGTATTTTCTGGATGAATTCCTCTTTTGTCATCGCAGGCTCAAGTCCTTTTTTCACCTTATTATTGTAGATGTAGTAGGGGTAATCATCCCAGATATGGACACCGTTCTCGACGAGGAATTGGATATTCGAGTCCCCACGAAGGAACCAGAGGAGCTCAGTCACAACTCATTTCCAGTAGACACGTTTGGTCGTGAGGAGAGGGAATCCGTCATCGAAGTCGAATCGGAACTGTCGTCCAAAGAAACTGTAGGTGACATCACCACTTCCGAGGTCCTTATTGTAGATACCGTTCTCGATAAGTTCTCGACCAAGATCGAGGTATTGTTGTTCTGGGTGGAGTGACATAGGAATTATTTAAAAAATACTGCCACGAATTATAGGCAAGATAGAGAAAATACAAAGACGAAAATCGAGATTTCTCACTAGAACGTTATATAGACTTTGTAGAGAAAATAGAGAGAAAATATGATGATTGAACTCAGTATAATCTTGGTCAATACTACCGTATTCATGACCAATAATTTCTTGGTTCAGAAATATCATCCGATAAACATACCAAGTATGAGGGAAAAAGTCCACCCTATATTGAATCGTCACTGTACGAGAGCTCCTCAGAGCGCTCCGAGAAACCATGGGAGAGAATTCGCTGTTGCAATAGCCTTTGACTCGAGAGATGATACTTTCAGCAGGTATGTATTCGCGAAATAGTACCATACTCCAGAGCCAGCGATGAAGAGATTCCCGATAATCGTGAGAAAGAAAAGCGTCACGTACCAAATATTCACACGTAACTGCGAAGGTGGGGTAGCTGACTTTTGGAAGCCTATCTTTTTCTTATAGGATACAAGAGTCAGTACAATCATACTGACTGCAGAGACAAAATAGATAATCCAATCTAGAAGAGAAAACATGAGGTACGTTCCGAGAAAGCTCCCCAGCATAGAAACAGGGCCACTTATAAAAATATACTTGGAATTAATGTGTCCATTTTTGTAAAAAACCCAAAGTCATCCGATAATATCTCAAATCTTTCCGAGCTTGACGGTGATCGTTGCCATCTGCGGAGGAATACCGAGGAATGTCAGCATACCAAAAGAGAGTGCCGAAACACCTCCTGATGAGAAACATCAGAGATATGCGGAGATGATTCCTATAAAGAAAATGAGGATAATTTTGAATTCTTCAGACATTATTGATTTTTAAGGAAATTTCATATCTTCGCTATCATATCCTCGGCATTTTCATATTCAATATACTCATCCGTTACAAACTTCAGACTTGATGAGGTCTGTGATCACTGCTTATAAATACAGAGAATGCGCTTCCCATAAGCACTTGCGAATCAGAGTTCGATACCGAGTCCTGTCGCAGGAGTACTCACTTCAGCGATGAAACAATCGACTGTCTTCAGTGACTCTCGAGAATCAATATGAGCTCCATCATGTGGAAATATCCATACATGATCCTGGAAAAACGAAGCATTCTGTACTAGTCCATAGAGCTCCGTCACAAAATCAGTACTTCTGGAATGTCAAAGTTGGATGATCATAGGAATATGTCATTCCGGGCGAAGTCCCGGAATCTTAAGAGGTAATTTCATCAAATAAATCCTTCCAGTCCGGGTTTCTTCGTTCAATAACATTCACTTTATATTCTCGCTTCCATTTCTTCATTCTTTTTTCCTGAGCTATAGCCTCATGTATATCGGAAAATATCTCATACCAGACTAGTTTCCTTACGAAATATATTTGAGTAAATCCACGATTTTTAGTTTCTCAGTGTTCAATAGTTCTTCTAATCAGATCATTCGTCACTCAGATATACAGGACTCAATATTTTTTACTCGCAAGGATGTAGACATAATAGTACTTCATTATGTAAAAACTTAGGATTCCTGCATGCGCAGGAATGACAAAAAACTACTCTACCGTAAAAACATTCTCCGTGCCGTAGTACTCTCTCCAATTCTTATTGTAGAAATCAAACATGCGGGCCAGTCGCGCCTGATCAAGTTCCTGATATCCGAGTGACTCGATGAGCGCAAGGAGGAGAGCACGAGTCTCGTCTACCTTCTCAGCATCAGTGATCACTCGCTCGAATTCAGCGAGATAGCCATATCCCGCATTTTTATCGAGACAGAGGATGGTTTCTTTTTGACTCCCCTCTCTTTCAGGAGAGGGGCTAGGGGTGAGGTCGTACCCTTCCCTCTCTCGTGACCATTTTGCCTGATAGGAAAATCCTGCTTCGAGGACTTTCGCATCCATTGCTTCGAGGGTCATCGGTGCGAGATCGACTTCCCACTCGATACGAGCGGTACCATTCGAGCTCGATTCTTCATTTACCGTTGCCTTCACGACGATAATCGTCAGAGTCGGAGTTCCACGAGTACGCACTGAGAAACTCTTCTTCTTCGAAATAATGTCTTCGAGTTTGAGCTTATCGCCTGAGGTAATATGAGGAGTGAAAATCTGGAGGAGTGACTCGAGGCTCCCTCCCTCGAAATAATGGTTCCACTGACGCTCAGAGTAGTTCTGCATCAATGCAGGAAAGCTCGTTCTGACCTTCTCGAGGAATATATCCTTTTGCTCTGTGGTACCGAGGAGCACCTTGATCTCGACTTCATATGAATGCATGGGGGAAATGATGAAGAAATAACTCGAAAAGTATAGCGAAAAATTTGACTTATAGAACAAAGAAAATAAGATGCGGTTGACTTTTTTAAAAATTATATATTTATGGAATATAGCGTCCTTACATTTGACTCTAGTGTAGCTGAATTAATATGATTAAATGTAACATTTAGTAAGTTAAATATTCTTGTTGCAGAAAATCTATTAGCTGCTTGTGGATGGCTAATGGGAGATGTCAATAGACGACTTGTTGTGTTATTGACAAATAATGAATATGAAAGATCAGAATTACGAGGATCAACGTTGATGGATATGAATAATCGATGTATTGGTCTTGTAGATCCCTTGATACTTAGATTATGAAATCAACCTATGTTTACTGATACTAGAGAGCAAGTAATAGATATAGTGTGACAATTAAGACAAATAACTGCGGTGCCAAGTGAAACAACTTTGTAAAAATTTGAATCAATTCTTGAGTGTACTATCAATTTTCGGGAAATTCCTGAAAGATTTAAAGATTTGCTAGGTAAACTCTTTGTATATTTCATTTATTCTCCGAAAAAGTAACCCTTAAGATAAGAGATCTATCGAAATTACTTTCTTGTATCTTCTTAGTCCTTCTTTATGTACCCCGTCATATTCTCCTCACCTTCACCATATCGTCCTGTCTTTCGATAATCTTGGTCGGGAGGAGAGGTCATCTCAGCGAAAAGGAGTTGAGCAATATCCATCCCTGGACGGAGAATGATAGGAACCGAGTTCATATTCGCAAGCTCGAAAGTGATATTGAGGTAATGTCATGGATTGATGAGTCCAGCAGTATTATGGACGATGAGCCCGATCCGAGCAAGAGAAGACTTCCCCGAGAGTTGGATGAGGTACTTCTCAGAACCGAATTTCTCGATACTCGTGCCGAGGACCGTCACTCCAGGACGGAGGATAAGTCCCTGTTCATGCGAGACAATGAGCTCCTCATATTCAGGAAGGATATGATTCACGGGATCGATATTCGTCACCGAATAATCCTTCACGATGAGGAATCTGTCTCCGAGACGGATATCATAACTCGCTGGTTGGAGACGACTCATATCAAAATCTGTGATAGTAATATCTCAGATATCAATTGCTGTTCGGATGTCGCGATCAGAGAGGTACATAGGGAATGAAGAGTGAAGAATTAAAAATGAAGAATATCGAATTTAACTTTTATAGTATACAAATCTGATTAAGACGAGTACTTTGCCATTCCGGGCGACCCGTCCTCCGCAGAAGCTCTGCTTCGGAGGATGGAAGTCCCGGAATCTATTTTCTGATGCTAGATTCCTGCTTTCGCAGGAATGACGGGAATTGGTACTATACACGTTAAAGTACTTAACTATTAACTAAAAAGATTCTATCTATTTCTTCGATATTTCAACTCACTTGAGATAGTATTGTATTATCTTTTGATAATCCCAACCCTGAGTAGCAAAATATGTTGCTCAGAGTCATGAAATACCTACTCAGTGTCATATTCTGACTTTTCATACTGATCCAGGGTCTTCCACAGACTGAAGATATGGTATATCCATACAATTCATACTTCCACTATTTTTACAGTATTCGAGATAGGAAAGTGTCCGCCCGTCAGTACTCGACGAATACCAGACTTTTATAGGTTCTTTTTCATATTTTACGACCAATCCTCTCGTCTCATCGACGTATCGAGACACATTTGGGGAACGCATCTCATAGCCATAGCCGAGATACTTCTGGAATGAGTCAGGATCATCGAGACCATCATAAAGGAGTGTTTCATACTTTCGATGCGTTTTATCCATGTAGTAGTAGGCATAACTGCGTGCTGAGACGATGATCGTTTTTATTTTTTCAGGCAGATCACTATTCGAGACTTCCCCGAGTCACCTGAGATAGTCCTCGATCGGGATTTCATTTACGATGAGGAACTTCCCTCCCTCATTTCGCACGACGATCTTCCCACGGAAGAGGTTATCATTATATTTATGGCTCATATCCCATGCTGGGATCCTCTCCCATGAGGTAATACGGACAACCTCTCACTCGAGAGAGAAACTCGATCCTGTATAGACTCTATTTCCCGACTGGATCATAACCTGGTTTTTCCCTATGAGGCTGATAATTGCTCTATACTTCTGATTCGATGCGATCTTTCTCTGTCAGATGCGAGCGATAGGTGGTGAGACTGTGGCTCACTCGAGGATCATACTACTTCATGAATAAGAGAGTTTTATTTTCACGATTGGTGATTTTGGTGATTTTTTGAAGAGAGTACTGAGAATTGTAGTGTCTTGATTCACTGTACTATCTGGGGGTTTCAGTTCCATATTCTGTATCTCATCAGGAGGAATTGGATCAATAGACGGATTTTCTGGATTCGGAATCAGTTTTCTCGGTGCATCGAGCTTGGAGATCAGTCATGGGATCTCAGAGTAGATATTGATTCATGGACAATCCGTCGCATCGAGGTCACGGTGACCAACGAGAGCTTTTGTGATATGAGTCTTCACTTCTCGACACTCGACTCCACCACTCTTACATGGGATAATCGCTGTCACATCCGATGAGAGTGTGATACTATATTTCTCTGCAACATAGGAGATCGCTGCTTCAAGTCCTGCACGCTGATCACGATTGAGGTGAATATTTTGGAAGTTGCCAATCACAGAAATCCCAACGGTTCCAGCATTATTCGCATGGACATGACCTCAGACAACATAGTCTCCTCAAGCTCGTCACTCATAAATAGCCCCCCTCTGTCAGATAATGTAGTTGTAGCCTATATCACCCCACCCTCGAGTGATCGCATGATATTTGTAGATATCCTTCAGAAAGACCTCATCACTCGCCTCAGTCTCTTCGATATTCTCCGCCGTATGATGGATGACGATACGATTCACCTGTCGTGTCTTCTCGATCGGCCAGACGAGTCGATGACCATTCTCTGCTCTCTTGGTCGATATAGCCTTCTCAGTATCTGGAAGGAGTACATCGAGAGCTTCTTGTCGCAGCGTATCGGTCGTGATTGACTCTATTTGTTCTCTAGTCTTCGGTGATTGTCGAAAGTGAAGGTATTCCTGAAATGCTCATTTCTGAAGAGCACTCTCTGCATATCGATACGATTCATCTGCTCACCACTCGGCACGACTCACGATACGAGTGCCAGCATAGGCAGTATTCATGACAGAATGAGATGGACCTTCACTATAGGAACTCATGAGGATGAGATCCTCAGGATGCAGTGGGATATTCGATGTTATACGGAAATGTGCCGTATCTTGAGCCTGCCCAATCCAAGGAACAGAAAATATCCGAGTATCATAGTGCACCATGTCGAGATCCTCGGTATCGAGTCATCGTTCTATATTTTTCCCATCTTTTTCCCATGCAACGTTCACCCGAGAAGTAAGAAGCTCAGAACTCCTTGGGAAGGAGAAATATAGTGCTGTTCTCGGGCTCTCGAAAGTGACTGAGGCATCTATATGATAGAGTCAGTCACTCCCGTGTACGGAAGTCACTCCATTCAAACGAGAGGTATAGAGTGGATACGTTGTATCATTGCCAGAAAAAAACCAGATACCGCTGGCACCAATAAGGGAAATCAGAAAAAGTGAAAAAAAAGAACGCATTTATTTGCCAAAATGGTAAAGAATGTGTAAGATAAGAAAGTATATTCCTCTGGAAAAGATTTGTAGAACACAAGATTCTGCATATATTTCCTCAGAAATTTCCCTTCCATACAATAAAGTTATCCTATGCTTTTTCGCCCTGAAATCAAGGAATTCACCAAAAATACACTCATTCTGACACTTTTCTTCACGCTCATTCTCCATGTCTCGTGGGGATATATCATGCCATACCTCGGGATCTGAGCCAGTGCAAGCAATGATCAGAACTTCACCCAGCTGAACACGACCTATCTCGGCAGTATCGCAACTGCTATATCGATCAATATCTGACAAAAAGATAAGGACATCGCAAAAATGAGTGGGAATCTCTCGAATGAGATCATATCGATAGCAGAAGTCCTTGCCCAACCAGCATTGGGTGTGAAGAAACTCATCGGATCGAATATGATGGGAATACAATCGTATGTGAATGTTCTGAAGACCGATATTATCGCTCTCCTCGATCGTGCAACAGATCGAACCGTCGCCCTCGGTGAACATATCGATATCCTGAAGTCCTACTACCTCAGAACTGCAGATCGACTCACCATCATCTCAGATCAGATCACAGAACTGAATGCGATTATTCAGACAACAACCCAGACGACTAATACTGCAAAGATTGCAATGGAGTCTCACTACAAAGCATTCGATCCGACGGGGATTGATACCGTGATCGATGACTATGCGAAAGCCAAGGAACGTCAGAGTCGAGCACAGGTCTATCTCATCTATCTCGAGCGATTCCAGCGTGCCTATGGTATCCTCCAAGCCGAAAACAAGATCATCCTCGATACCCTCCTCAATAATCGTGAGGCACTTATCAAGCGATCAGTCGTCGTCATTCCTGATTCTGGTACAGACTTCCTGAAGAAAATGGGACTCATCCAGACCGAAGCCGAGTCAAAAGCCACGAAGACAACCCTTCAGTAGAAATTTGCAAAAAAATAACAAATGTGGTCTAATACCTCTATGTTCAAGAAAACTCTGACATCACTATTACTCACATTCATAGGAGTGGGAGGATTTTTCATGCATATAAATATGGATCAAGAGAAGAATTTTGAATGAAGACACTATTTTGTTTCAAGTATATCTATTAATCAAACGTATGCGGCAGATGATTGTAATTGACCAAATCCTCCTGTACCTTGTCTAGACGCCTGACAAAACGCAGAAATACAGAAGATGCTCAATACACTGGTAGCAGCAGTGAATGTGATGCTCGGGATTGTCACGATCATCGTCACTCCAGCGATCATGCTCGCGAGTTGGCTCATGTCACCTGATTGGACTGCAGGGGATCTTTTCGGTATACGACCGGTCATGCACAGCCTCTGGGTCACGGTGTCGAATATCACATACCTTATATATGCGATACTCCTGATATTCATAGCACTTGCGACAATCTTCAACTCTGAACACTATGGCTACAAGTCTATGCTCCCGAAGCTCGCTCTCGGTATCATCCTCGTGCCACTCACATGGTGGATGGTACAATTCACGGTATCTCTTGCAACCTATGTCACTGCTGCTGCTGTCAGTGTTCCTGCCGAAGCACTTCAGAAGTATACGAGTGATAATACTTGGTGGAATACTCCGATGATTCCGAAAAAAATGTCCTATAAAAATGGTGAAGCAGTAGACGATAAGAATAATAAAATAGATAATGAATACTGTAAGACAGCGAGTAACTGTCTCAAGCCCTCTGAAGTGACCATGAATGCTTGAGGACTCTATAGTCCACTCCTCATCTATAGCTTCTGAGTATTCAAGATCCAAGATATCAAAAAGATAGATAACGCATCAGATGTTATAAAATCTATAATGCAGCTGATCAATCAGTGAATCATAGGAGTTCTCATGTTTCTTGTATTTGGCATATTGATTATGTGACTGATTTTTATGCTCCTCATGCGGGCAATAAAACTCTGGTTCTATGCCATCTTCTCTCCTCTATTCACTATCAAGTATGTTTTGGGTGAGAAGGCATTCTGAGATGCCGATAAAGATGGGAGCTTCAATATCACAGAATTTATATGACTCGCATTCGTTCCTGCTGTCGTCTCTCTTGCCCTCTCATTTGGACTCATTATCATCGCGGGAATGACTTCTCCGGCACCGAATGATCCAAATAATAAATGTGAATGAGAGGTCTGTACGATCACTATCATGGGGAATCCACAAAATACTATCGTCAGTTCAACTAAAGAGAATATATCTAGTACGGTAGTGTCTATGGGATGAATCAGTTATACTTTTGAATGAAAAACTCAATGATGAGCAGTTGTAGTCCCAACATTGAGCTCAGCTCTTTCTTTGACTGGGAATTTCTTCTGAACGATCATTCTCGATATCATCGCCCTCATATTCATCTGGATTGCCTTCATGGCAGGGAAAGGTGTGAGCAAAGCGGCAGGAAAAGCGATCGAACCGTTCGAGAATATGGGAAACCAGATCGGAAAACTCGGTATGTCTCTCCCGAAATATGTTCCAATTCCTGGAACTGGTGGGCTCAGTATGAAGAGTATGGAAAAAGTTCCATGAATGATACAAAGTGGTATCGATACACGTGCAGATAAACACTTCAAAGAAGATACAACAATCTGAAGAACACTTAGTCAATTTGGTAATTCAGTAAGTGCTGGGGATTTAGCAAAAATGAAAGAGGCAGTCTATAATTATAAGTGACAAGATAGTGCAAAATATCTCAGTCAAGCACTTCAAACGATGCATGCAGAAAATAAATGAGAAAAAATATCTTCCGATCATGAAGCTCAGAAGGTGATGGATAAATTTGCATGAATGATCAAATCTTGAGATGTACAAGAGCAGCACTTGAAAGAGGTTATAAAAGATCCAACCATAGTGAAGAAGGTTATTGAGATATCAAAGAAGGACACATTGACTGAAGATGATAGAAATATCATAGCTGCTTACATGGCATGAAATAAACAAGAAAGTCTTAATGGTGCTGGAGCAAAAGATTGGCTTAAAGATAAGAAAAATGCAGCAGCAACAAATGATACAAAGAATACTACAATTAATGTTGAGAATAATTGAGGAGATAAATTTACATTCACAGGTGCTTGATTTAACATGAAGGAGAAGACTAAAGACGAGATAATGAAAGAGCTTAATGCTCACCCAGAAGCATTTATAGATATACCTGAATCAGCTCTAAATGATATGTTAAAGAAGATGTTGAAAGAAGATGACCTGAAACCATTCTTGGCTAAAGTAAATATAGAAAGGGAGAAAAAGAAAGATAATAAGAAATAAGATTAGAAATTATATCACAACAATATATAAAGAATCATCTGTCTAAAAGTGTATTATTATCTCACTCCGTAACTCTTCCCTTCCACTTGATTAACAGCGCTCATAATCCCGATGAGTTCACCTGAGAGTGTCCAGAGCGGTGTACCACTCTCCCCATGATCGATGATTATATCAGTGACGATAGTTCACGAGAGGAGCTTTCCTGAGAGTGTTGCATCATAGCCGAGATAGTCCTGAGAGAGTCCGAGGATACGTCCTTGGACTCTTCCTGTTTCTGTGAGGATCAATACTCATTCTCAGACTACCAATCCCCTCTCATATGCCTCTGGAATTGAGGTATATTCTTTCTCGAGATCCACTTCGAGCATACTCATATCCTTCATGGGATCAGGAAACATTATTTTCTGAATTAGATATTTTTGCCCATTTACGACGACTCTACAGGGAAAGGAAATACTTCATGATTGACTCTTAACTCATCACTGCGCACATCGCTCAACCACATGCCGACTCGTGAGTATCTGATGGCGGGAGAGGATGACTCACTTCCCTTCACTTCCCATAGGTGCGATGGACTCTATCTGTACAATCTGATTTCGTAACATAGCTTCATTGAAAACTGGTTTCTGATAAGAACATGCCGTGAGAAGTAAGCAGATGAGGATAATTTTGAAGACTTTCATAATTGGATTATTCATACTATAGAGAATATGCCTATATCTGTAAAGTGGAAAAATACAGAAAGTTCCATAGAATGAGTAAGTTACTAGTTACTGATTCTAACGCTGAAGTACAGAATTAAGGTCACCGTCATCCTGAGCTTGCGAAGGATCCAGAGGACCAAAACATGGATTCTTCACTCTGTTCAGAATGACGGAACTATTACATCCTATTTTTCTAATCTCTCTTGTATGTCTGTATTGAAGGAATTTCGCGACTTCGCGATGAAGGGAAATGTGGTTGATCTCGCAGTGGGCGTTATCATCGGTGGTGCTTTTGGGAAAATTGTCACATCACTCGTGGAGGATATCATTATGCCAACAATTGGAAAAATCACTGGCGGACTCGATTTCTCCAACATGTATTATGCATTCGGGAATCCTTCTGTGACGTGATGACTCGCTGACGCGAGAAAAGCAGGGGCAGTGCTCGCTTGGGGGAATTTCCTTACGATTACTCTCAATTTCGTCATCGTTGCCCTCTGTATATTCATGATCGTGAAGGCAATGAATAAGGCAGTGAAGAAGAAACCTGCAGAAGCTCCAGCGCCCACAGGACCAACAGATATAGAACTCCTCACAGAGATCCGTGATCTCATGAAGAAGCGGTCAGCATAATATGCCCACTCTTGAAAGAATCCAGAATCTGGATTCTTTTTTTGTGATGAGAACTCTATTTGCGAATTGATCTATTCTCACTATACTCTCCCCCGTGGAACAACAGAAAAATATCATCTACATCACAGGAATTGATACCTACTGAGTACGTGGGGAAAAAGAACGATGGAAACAGCTCTTTCGTGAGCGACAAGGAAGTGAGAATATCGAAGAAATTCGGATCGAAGAAGTGACGGACTGGAGTAGGATCGAGCAGAACATGCAGAGTATGGGACTTTTTGCTGAGAAACGTCTCTGGTGTATCAGTTGAGGAAAGAAAAAAAGAAAAGAAGAGGATGTTGAAGAAGAGAAAGAATCAGTGAAACTCGCAAAGAAAAAAGAAAGTGAAATAGAATCGCGTATCCTCGCACTGGTCGAAAATATAGGAGATGAACAGGTAGTGATTTTTTCTTGACTGAATTATGACAGTGCGAAATGAGTACTCATTCCCTGGCTCGAGAAACATGCCCAAATAAAAAAATTCAATACACTTTGGTCTGGAGAGTCCTGGGAAAAACGATTCCCGAACCTCGATACATCTGTTGTGGAAAAAGTCCTCCAAGCTTATAAAGATGCAGAAAGCACCAAAGAGGAAACATCGATCACCGTTTCAGACGCAATCTGATGATCCCTCGAAAAACTCTCACTCCTTAGAGAATCATGAACCATTCGGGATGAAGCTATCTGAGAATCACTCGACCGTGCCTATTCTGGAAAGATATTCGATCTCTCAGACGCCATTCTTGCGAGAGACTTTCGCAAATCCATGAAGCTCCTGAAGCGAATACTTGAGAGTACCACTCCCTATGAGCTCCTGCCTGTGCTCATCGGAGGGCTCAGGAGTGCCGTCTACATGAAGTATCTTCAAACACGAGGAATATGAGAAAAGGAAGTTCAAAAACTCCTCAAGGTCCACCCATATGTTTTCTCAAAAGTGATGCAATCACGTATTTCATACAGAGAAATCAATCAATTCTATTCCAAGCTGATCGATGCGAATATAGCATACAAAAGCGGAGGCTGAATGCAGGATACTGAATTATGAAGGATTTTTGCAATAGAGCTAGCCATTCTTGGATTGCAAAAAAAAGATTTTCCATAGAATAGAACCGTTTTATCCCTTCAATCACAATCATATGCGTACATCATACAAACTCCTTATTGGACTCTCGCTCATACTGACACTCTCTGCATGTATGGGGAATAGATCAGACAAAGATGATCAGAAACGTCCAGAAAAGAACACTCCTCCAAAAATTCAAGAACAATCAAGTTCTGGAACAACAAGTGTAACTCCTCAGACATCGAACTGTACACCAGTCACTCCTATGGATGCCGCTGCCAAGAAGATATGGGAAACGGGTTTGAGTCCAAGTGCAGGAGCAGATGCTGCGAGCTCTGGAAAGATTATCCTCGTGAACTATACTCTGAGAACATGTACAGAGAATGGAACAATCCTTGATACTTCTCGAGAGGCAGATGCGAAACTCGCAGGTATTCCTCAAGAAAGCCAACACAATGAACCATTTCAGACAATTATTGGCTCTCATCAGACAGTTCCTGGATTTGAATATGGACTCATCGGAATGAAGAAGGGTGAGAAAAAACTCATTGCTGTAGCGGCAGTGGATGGATACGGTGAGGAAGAATCAACTCCTGCTGTACAAGAACAGCATGTACCAAAATTCCAGATTGCACCAGAATATACATTGACACTCGACAAGTCACTCTTTGCTGATACTGTAACTCAGACTATCAAGAAAGAAAAACTCGGAGATAAGGCTAAAGACCTCAAGGTTGGACAAACCCTCACTGGTGGACAGAATAACGATATTCCTGCCAAAGTAATGAAGATTGATGGTGATACGGTAACGCTTCAGATCGATAATAGTTCAAATCCATTTCATGGAAAAGAGTTAAAAGCGGGAGTGACTGCATCGGTTGCAGAAGGCAATGAGTTCAGAGTTCTCTCAGTTGAAGGAACTGGAGTTACATTCAGTGTTATCGATAAAAAAAGTCCTTTCTATGGAAAATATGAAACTGGGGCAACTATAGTTCTCCCTATTGGAAAGGTAACATTGAAGGCGATCGAGAAAGATGATGTGATTATCTCAATCGAGAGAGCGAAAGATCCGAAAAAGACATCACTTTTCTTTGATATTGAGGTTGTCGATATCAAGTAGCATGTTTACACTCCATATACTCTCTCTCTTTCCGGAAAGTATCAAGCCATACCTCGAAACGAGCATCATGAAACGAGCCCAAGATAAGGGGTTCTTTCGTTATTTTGTATACAATCTCACCGATTGGACGGTTCGCAATACACGCAGAGTGGATGACAATCCCTATGGGGGAGGTGCTGGAACAATACTCACCATTGAACCCCTCGCTCATGCGCTCAGAGACCTAAGAGAAGAGCATGGAACAATGGAAATTATTTACTTTTCTCCTCGCGGTGAGCTTCATAATCAAAGATTGGCAGAAGAATACAGTTGAAAGGCGGGGAACTATTGCATTATCTGTGGTCACTACGAAGGAATTGATGAGAGAATCTTCAGTCTTTTCAATATAAGACAGATTTCTATTGGCGAATATATTCTCTCAAGCTGAGAACTCGCAAGTCTCGTCTGGATCGATAGTGTTGTACGTCATATTCCTGGAGTTATCAGTTATGCATCGTTGAGAGAAGAGTCATTCTCTGAAGCACTCGGCGGAAAAAAAGAATATGCACAATATTCTCGTCCAGAAATATTCGAATGAGTATCTGTACCGGAAATTCTCTTATCTGGAGATCAGAAAAAGATTAAAGCATATAATCATTCTCGTACGCATTAGGGCTCTCTATAGATTTCTCATCTATAGAGAAAATGAGTGATCGCCAATATCAATCTTCTTGAGGCTGATAAAAATACGAATATTTCCTGGGATATCAGAATTGCTATCGATAATATCGATGTATTGCTTGAGAGTTGACCGGAAGAGTGTTCGAATAGTGTCTGCCGTGACTGTCTGATCAGAGAACTTTACCTCAATGGTACGTCAAGCATATGAGAATATGACTTGTGAGAGAGCATCCTCATCAACAAACACGAGTGACCAGAAACTATCAACAACTGATCCATCAGTCTTGAGTATCTTTCATGGAGCTTGATTAACCCTGAGTGCATCGCCTTCAGGGACAAATACAGAAATATTAGCATCTGGGAAGAGTGCCCGAGCATTCTCAAGTTTTTTATTTTTGAGACTATTCCCTGGATTTACTGGAATTTCTTCTGGCGGCTTGATATAGAGTTCTATACCACTGAGATCATCCTTCACCTTCGGAAGAATGAACCCTTCATCAGTACTCGTTGCATATGGATGATTGATATATTCTTTATAATTTTCATTTCGTTTTTCTGGATCAAGAAGGATTGCTAAAGCATCAAGTCTCAGTGTTGCTTTCTGAATTTTCTTATATACATCAATATCCTTATCTGATCATTCATATGTATTTTTTATAGTTTCATTCACATAATTCACCCGACTATTGAGTTTATTGATAGAACGAAGTTCATCTGGAGTAATCTTTACACTTTTATCATCAGCAAATTTTTCAGTCAAGTACAGTGCTCATTGGTCATCACGAAAAAATGCACTATACAATGACCGTACTAACATGGAAAGAATCCTTTCATAGAACTGAGAGGAAAAACTGGTTATAGTTTTATATTTCTTTTCGGTATCTTCTATTGAACTCATATACTTACTCGATGCATAGAAAAATGTCGCTAGGTAGTCATATGTTGACTTATTTTCAATTAAGTCTTGTGACAAGATTCACTTATCTTGAACCTTATCGAGAATATTATACACGTACAAGGTAATATCAAAAAGATCCTTCTCATCAACTCATCCTGTTTGAGTATTGTTAATCTGAACAGTATTTAAGAGGGTTGTTGCTGTCGGTTCGTATGTATCGATACGAATAGTATTTGTCTTGCTCATCTGGAGGAAGAGATTTCCTGAGTAGATATCAGCAAGATTCTGAAGGAGACGCGACTTCCCTGAGGTCGGAGTGATTCCAATAATTCGTGCAATTGCTTCGTAGTTCTCCTGATATCATAAACCAATATTGTTGAGATCACCATAAAGTGCAAAGCGTCCATCCAAGAGAAATTGTTCAATAGTTTTCTTCGCTGTGGATCACTCAATTTTTAGTGACTTTGCTGAATTATAGATTTCCCCTACCCGCCTCACGACTGAAGCAGTAGATTTTTTTCCTCGTACAAGTTGGGAAAGAAGTCCTTTGAGTTCCAGAAGCATAAGATGATTTCTTTTGGAAGGATTCATTACTCATTCAGAGTATTGAACTGCTTGGAATCATCCATCAGAACTATACGACTTAAGGAGATCTACACCTTCAACCTGACTGTGAAAACGGGCTGAAAGTATCTGAAAGAGCATTCTCGTTTCAAGTGGAAGACGATAGTTAAAGAATGTATCTTTATCATCTCCGGTATTCACTCTTGGGTTTACAAATTCAAAGACTTCGTTTTCTCATTCTTGAAGGGAAAGAATGGTACGAAACAAGTCTGCTCATTTGAGACTTGCATTTCTCGCTGGATCAAACCGGATATATGAACCAGGAAAGAGTATCATACTCGTCATCTCGACTCATTTATCGAGAAATGCAAGTCGTATGACTCCATCAATAGCATAAATAGCAATTTTTCCATCGGACTCTTTTCAGATATAAAAACTTCCATTGGTTATCTCATCAAGCCGGAATTCTCCACTCTTCGAAGAAATAGTGTATGTAGAGAAAAGGTCATATAAAGAAAGTATCCCTTCCATATCAGAAAGGATAAGTTCCGTAGAACCACTTTGCATAATAGGAGGAAACGCTGTACCAGTATGTGCGAGATACATGAGTGAGGAAAGTCTTCAAACTTCTCAAAATACGACGGTATTTGGAGTAATTTTTTTTGTACGCTCATTGATCGACATATAATTCACTCCTGGAGAGCTTTTTGTCCCACTGAGGGTAGCAGTATACCACTTGTTTTCTTCCGTCCTTACGATTGTCTCTCATGGATCAGCAAAACTGAATGATGAAAGAAACATAAAAGCACAGACTAAACTAGTCAAAATGAGGAGAAAGATGTAATACACTACTCGATTCATACATCCACTCTATCATATAGAGTCTAATTTTGCAAATTTCTAAGGAAAACAATCATGGAAAAACAGTGATTCGAACCTTTCCGTTTCTTTCGATATTTTCTCGTATATGAGTGAGACTTCTCGATTTCGATCAAGGGCATTTTCCGTGAGATTGATACTTCCGATAAGCATATCTGAGTGGTCCCGCATAAATACTTTGGTATGAAGGTACGGCGCGTGAAGCGTGGAATGTTGGAAAGTATATTTTTGCAGAATGCCTGGATCATCATTCTCAGAAACACACACTCGCACATCAACTCAGGAAGTATACTTCTTCTCAAGTAAATTGAGAACTTCAACATCTGTGAGCGACTGGATATAGATATACAGCGTTCTTTTTGATTCGTCGATAAACCTAACAATATGAGATCGCATGTTTATGGGACTAAGGGAGAAATTCTCTGAAATAGATCCAGAAAATACTGGAATCTCATGAATAAAATCTGCGAGAAATACTTGAGATAGTGTTCAGAGAATAGTGGGGTGATTATCACAGAGGATTACGTCTCGGTTTTTCTGGAATGAGCTATATGTCAGATTCCCTGTGTCGATACAGTACTTATCATCAATAATCCAGAATTTTGCATGAGTAAATGTATAACGATCATTGTCAGCATAGACTACTGAAATATCTGCATCATGGAGCTTCCTATAGGTTTCATCATTGATTCTTGGGGTTCCATAGACATTTCCTTCGAGAATCACTCGTACATCGACTCGTCGACGAGATGCTCGGATAACCGCATCGACCGTATCTCGCTCAGTCCAAGTATAGATCTCTACCCATATTCGCTTCTTTGCAGTATCGAATTGTGAAACTATTTTTCCGATTCATTTCGGGTCCGGAAGGATATCAATCTCATTCGGGCCTCTTAATCAAGATCAGGAAATAGAAGACTCTGCATACTGAATATGCTCAGCAGTATAGTGATCATGATACTCCGTACATCAAGAAACTATGAGGAAAAGACAGAGCAGGGGGAAAATGAGCCTTCAGAATGATCTAATCATTCCACCCGACCAGAACCGTTGCATCTGTATCAGTCGCATACGGGAAAAATGATCGCAAATATTTATGAACCGTGACTCAGGGTGATGCTGAGATGACATCTTTACCATCAATCTCTGCAAATGGAACACCAGGAAAATAGACTTCTCCCGAAGTGGTCCTCGCAGTAATAGGTCAAGAAGGACTTCTGAATGAACTATCATGGAGGAAACAGAGAATATTTTTGCGTCTGAGGACTTCATGAATCCCATGATTCCGTATTTCTTCCCTAGACTGTATGTGAATTCTCGTCGACGGATCAACTTCGATAACATCAGTCACTCAAACAATATTCTTGAGGGCTTCTAGGTTTCCCTCAAGGTATGATGCATGATGAATGGGTCAAGAAAATTCTTTCTGCGTATGATGATTATGCAGTTTTTCTATTGTATCGATTGATGCACGTTCATCGTCGTTATATCGGGAAAGCGCATTGACAAGAGCGTACACCTTCCCTACTTTTGGAACATGGTGTGCGAGAAAATCTCCATCCGATCCTGATGAAGCACGCACAAAGAGTGTTCCATACTTCAGGAAGAAACCAAGCATACTATTCTTACTCACCGCGCAATCACGAATATTTCTATACCGAATATTCATAGCATATTGGGAAAATATACCATTGCGAATAGAAAGAGTTATCTTCTGATTCCCGATAAAAAGCCATGAACTGGACCAAAGGTAATACTCGTATCAGAGAAGAACTATAGAGAGTATGAAAAAACATACTACTGTCCAAAGTATCGAATTCATCACAAAATAGACAACAAGTGTGATCGGGAGGACTATGGAAAAGAGAATCTTCAGTGCTCGGAGTCCTGGTACGATCCAATGTTGACGAGTCTTATAGAGAGTTTTTTCTTCGAATTGTAGTGTTGCCATAGATACGATATGTTAGTGATGTCAGTGACTTCCATGCTCATCGTCGTTCCCATGATCTCCATGCCCAGGAGCACCATGATCATCATGATCCTCCGCATGAGTTGATCATACTTCATGAAATTCTACTCGATAGTGCGCATCATCTTTTGATCGATAGAATCCAACGTGGGAAAGATTATACCAGATAGAGAGGAGTGCTGCATTCACGAGATTGGAAAGGAGGAGCTTATAGAGCATGAGAACCACTCCAAGTGGAATGAGTGTATTTTGATGGGAGAGTGCATAATTGTAGAACCATGATTTCTGAATCACTTCAGTATAATAGGGAATATTTCTGATCCAGATAAAGATCGTCTCAACCTTGAAAATATATGCCTGATCAATGAGGTAGATACATATCGCTCCAAAACAAAATATCAAATATCCAGAGACAACTATATACATGAGTGTATACAGTGTAGGCTGGGTCGGTTCACTCACAACCAATCCACCATGAATGGGAAAAAGAACTGCAAGAATAAATACGAGATAGACTGATATCGCAATGAGAAACGCCGAGAATCAGAATGGAAAAAGTCCTCCAGTAGTTCCAAGTGGAGGATTCCCAACAAGAAGCACCATCAGGAGGATATAGATTCCCATGCCAACAATGGCTCAAAATGCCGCTTCAAAAATACGATGGAGCGTAACAAAATAATAGAGGAGAATAACTCACACAAGAAATAGTCCCATAAGGAGTATATCGAACTCGGTCACCTGAAATGTCATCGCGAGAGCGGTGAGTATTGGCATGAAGGGCAGTTAGCAGTTAGCAGTTAGCAGTTAGCAGTTAGCAGTTAGCAGTTAGCAGTTAGCAGTTAGCAGTTAGCAGTTAGCAGTTAGCAGTAAGCAGTTAGCAGTTAGCAGTAAGCAGTTAGCAGATAGCAGTTAGCAGT
>JANPGO010000084.1:0-17310 GCA_031423995.1 Candidatus Altimarinota bacterium
TTTTCTCTGATATTTCCATATGTGAGGGATAAAATAGTATATATTGTTCCTGTAATATACGAATAGCGGGAGAAATCAGAAAAATCCCCTTTCAAAAATGAAGGGGGATTTTCGATACTGTGAAAAGATTCCGGCATAAAGCCGGAATGACGTATTTAAATTACTGCAACTGTGCCTCCACTTCCCCTGCGATCTTGATCGATGGCTTGAGCGTTTTCGCTCCTGCTGACCATTTTGCTGGACAAGCAGTTCCAGGATTGGCTTCCATGAACTGGAGGGCTTCGATCTTGCGAAGGAGCTCAGCAGAGTTGCGGCCGAGAGGACCAGAGGTGACCTCGATCCCACGACAGACACCATGTGGATCGATGATGAAGGTTCCGCGACCTGCAATCCCCGTCTGTTCATCGAGGATATTGTATGATGATGCGACTTGTGTATTGTGATCAGCGAGCATGAGGTATGGGAAGTTCTTCATGAGTCCTTCATGCTTCACCCATGCACGGTGAGAGAATACTGTATCAGTAGAAGCCGCGAGAATCGTGACTCCGAGTGCATCGAATTCTGACTTCACTTCTGCCATATCCTTCAACTCGGTAGGACAGACGAAGGTGAAATCCGCAGGATAGTAGAAGAGAACTGTCCACTTCCCGTGCATATCTTCGAGGGAGACATTAGTTGTATCATCCTTCACTGGATCATAGGCAGGGAGATCGAAGGCTGGTGCAGGTGTATCGATCTTTACGGGTTCGAACATGTATTCATTTTCACAGCAAGACATAGGAGAAAAAGTTATTAATTAATAATGATAGATTATAGATACCAGAACCTATTTTGTCATGCCGAAAGACGAATTCATCCGAAGGATGAAGAGAAGTCACTCTGGGGTGTAGGCATCCCTTTTCCTTTCGCTTATGAGAATTACTGAAACACATCTCTTAAGATTGTTTTGAAAGAGATTTCTCCGCTTCGCTCGAAATGACAAAACAGAAAAATAGACAGTGAGAGTATATCAACAATCTCATGAAAATCAAATCGAAATGAGAATAATTCTCATTAAATATTACTTCTTCCCAAGCATCGCTCGGAGCATCCATATACGCTTATCGATTGCCTGCTTAGCACTGATGATAAAGTCTTGTGTGGTAGGATCAGCACCGGTCGCATCGATGAAGACGATCATCTCAGAGGAGATATGCGCGAGGTCATCACAGATTGATTTCTGCATCTCAACTGCCGACATTGGGAGCGAATATTCAACGAGTGTCGTCTCACTCAGGTAGTCAACAAGCTTCGACATCGGATATTCTCAGAGAATCCTCACCTGCTCAGCGAAGATATCGACCTGATCTGCGAGTTCACTGTAGAGATCACCGAAGAACTCATGATTATCCTCGAACATAGGCCCGATGACATTCCAGTGACAAAATCGAGCATTCTGACTCGTGACAGTATAGGCTGCGAGAAGATGATTGAGTGATGAGATGGATGGGTTTTCTTTTTTCATGTGTGAGAGTTTAGGAAGTAGGATCACCAGTATGTTCTTTCTCAGAAAATTTCCAAAGAAAGAACGAAGACAGTATATTCTGTCTCACAGAAAAATCAAAACATAATGAGAATTATTCTCATTATAAATATTGCTTATAATCAATAAACCAGTCACAAACTAAAAGAAAATTAACATTATGAGTTTCACGAATGCGATAGACTTCCATACAGAAAAATCAGAAACCAAAGTGGAGCGTAGCAGAGCTACGGTGTATGTAGAATTATTAATTATAAGCTCTTGACTTCTCTCTCTCTCTCAATATCCTTGAGGTGCTTCTCGGAAATACTTTCGAGTGAGTCAGGGGATATCCCCTGTTTCATACCAATCTTTTGGAGCGTGTCAAATGAACACCCGAATCAAAACTGTGGTTGCGGCAGTCCTCACAGCACTGTCCTTCGCTTCGCTTGCGGAGACCAGTCCCGATGGACGTGAGTATTTCGTGACCAACCTCGATGCGAACTTGAGGGCAGTTCAGGGATCGCTCACACAGTCCGCGACGGGTTTCAACAACTCGTGCGGACCCACCTCGTTGCTCTTCGTGAGCAATCACTATGTTCGCAATAGTACGGGGAAAAACTCCCCGAACATGGCAACTGTGAGCGCTTCTCAGACAACATTAAGGAGCGTCTATAGCTACCTTGGTCTTACGTCGAATTCGATCACTGACCTGGATCAAATCAAAGCTGTAGCCCGTGGGAAATTCGGATGGGCAAATGTCGCCCGAATGAACGGTTCTGCAACTGTGGGACAGAACATGGATAACTTCATGAGCTATCTCATACGCGATACGCCATCGCTAGCAGTCATCCGCAAGGGGTACGGGGGAAATCCCATCCCCGGATATGACCACATAGTCGTCCTCACTGCCTACAAAAAGCAGACAGATGAAGGTGGTCGTGCCTGGAACGACAAGAAAAATACCCGCAATCTCGATACGATTTCCTACTACGAGCCTTTCTACGGTCGTACTGGGACGATCCTACGTCGGGATGTGACGAGTGGCGGGAGTGCAGGTGCCTTCAATATGGCAAACTTTGCTTTCCTTGCACTCGGTCGATGAACCTTCGGAGGGGCTTCGACCCCTCCATGTTTTAGAAACTTATTCCAACTGTATGCACTCTAAACTCATAATGTATTGTATCAGTATTGCCATAGGAGTCATTGTGTGACTTGAGACTTTTATCGTATATTTGCATCTACAAAAAACTGAATATAAACAAGCATATTCATCAGAATGAGAACAAATCCTCGTAGACCCCACTGCTCCACCATCAACCGAATACGATCAAGATATCGCCTCCCAACAGTGGATGCGAGAGAGCCCATATGCAATAGAATCGAATACATCCAGAAATGCCACAGAAGTAACAGTGAATTTTCCTCTCTTTCTGGGCCTCAAGGAAGAAGAAAAAAAGAAGTTTTATGATGCAATAAGTCGTATTTGAGATTTCTATTTCAAGATAAATATTTGAGAGAGTCAAACACTCGATATCTCACGAATGCAATCATTTTTTTGGAATCTCTGAACATATTCTCAGGAGGAGAAGAGAAGTCTTCTTGGCATTGATATATTCTTCTATAAATATCCTCAAAATTATTATGATTTCTTTCAGAGCATGCATTGGTGAGAGAAAAAAGATATTGATATACAACTCTGGCTCAATGGTCCGTATCCATATGGATTTCATACTGATGACTTTATCCATCAGGCAAAGATCATGATAGAACGAAATAATGCATGAGTTCCTCTCAAGTCATTTCGACTCTACTTCAACGGAGGACAGGGTATCTCTACGACACTCTTACAACAGTGAGAGAAGGATCTCCAGATATTCCCTGCAAAATCAGTCTGGACATCGAATGTTACGATCTCCATGGATCCAACATGATACGGGAAAGATACGGGAAGAAGGAAAATAATGGAATTTTTCAAAAAGAGTACTCCTGAAAAACTAGAGATGGACGGATTCTGACTCAAGGAAAATGGATGAGTGGTTCTTTATTGATTCTAATATGCGACTCTGAACAATAATCACTAGAACCATCTGAGCATGAGTCATAGCGGGATGAGCATGCCTCACTCTGTATGAAGAACAAAAACATGAATGAGCCAAAGTGCTTACTGAAAGTGCTTCCCTCAGAACTCAGAGTATTATTGCTCGATCATGAGACACAGAAATTTCTGAAGCTCCAGGAAATTGAAAGGCTACGATACAGTATGAAAATCCGAGAGACCTCCTATCCGAGCTCCTCGAAAAAAATCTAATTCTCAAGCAAAGGATACAGGGCACGACTTGGTATCGGGATTTTGTTCTCTGAAGAATTCCGAGAGAGGTAGCGGAAACATATT
This sequence comes from Candidatus Altimarinota bacterium, assembly GCA_031423995.1. GTDB lineage: Bacteria > Patescibacteriota > Gracilibacteria > BD1-5 > UBA2023 > STC-74. The sequence continues at coordinate 3,897 of JANPGO010000084.1, forward strand.
TTAGAGATGCCTCCTTCATTGAGCAAGTCCTATCCACGAATCCATGAATGCTCGAGAAGATACAGTATGAACCCTGGTGGCAGAAGTATATTCGGTGAGATATGAGTCCACCCGATATGCTTTCATGAAATATCCAAGCATTCTTGGATATCCAAAAGATCCAAAAAGAACATCCAGACCTCTATGAAAAAGCTCAACAAAATCCTACTTGGAGCCAAGGAATCCAACAAGGAGAAGATCATGTTGTTGTTGGACAACGAGATTTTCTCATATCTCTGCAACTACGATTACAGTACCTTTCTCAAAATCCTGGAATAGAGGAACGCGTGAAAGAAAAAGGATTTACTCGAAATAATCTCTTCACTGATGATTGGTCAAAATGAGAATGAATTTATGGTTTCCTTAATTCTTTGCAGGACTGAGAATAAACTATTGAATAGAAGGGAAATATTGATTTTCTGAGATTTTTTCTCATAATGCACGCATACTTTTCGTCTCCATGCGCAAACACCAATACCGAGAAATCATCTGTGATACCTGTGAGTGTCGCCACCTCTCGGCGGATGATATCTACGAGAAGGTGCGAGTTCAAGAGCCCAAGATCGGACGAGCCACCGTCTATCGCAATATCGAAGCAATGGCAGAAGAAGGTATGCTCAGACGTTTCCCAGGAATCAACGGGAAAACCTACTATGAGTGCAATGATACGACGCATGCACACCTCGTCGATGAGAAAACAGGAATATTCTGTGACTTTTCGATGGAGAATCTCACGATCAAGAATATTCCAGCGGGATACGAAGTCTCGGAAATCCGTATCCAGATACGACAGTGTACCATTTAGCTCTTCTCTCTGCTCCCTATGTCTAGTGTGAATCAAGTAAAAAAAACTCCTCAGAAACATCCCATTCTCGAGATTACTCATCTCACGAAAAAAGTGGGAAAATCACTCCTCCTCGAAGATATCAATCTCACGATCGAAAAGGGAGAAGTCTTTGGATTTCTCGGTCCAAACGGGGCTGGAAAGACGACAACTATGAAATGTATTCTCGGTATCATGAAGCCAACGAGCGGGGGTGTGAGTATTTTTGATTCGACCATCGATGATATCGCCATCCGCAAGCGAATCGGATTCATGCCAGAGAATACCTACCTCTACAAGTACCTCACGGGAGATGAATTTCTCGACTTCAATGGTGCATTCTACGGACTCCATGGCGAAGATCTCGCAAAGCGAAAGGAAATGATTCTCGAAAAAGTTGGACTCACGCATGCTCGAGATAAGCGTCTCAATGCCTACTCGAAAGGAATGCTTCAGCGCATCGGGCTCGCCCAGGCAATACTCCATGATCCTGAACTTATATTTCTCGATGAACCAATGAGTGGACTCGATCCAATCGGACGGAAGATGGTGAAGGATCTCATGCTGGAACTGAAGAAAGAAGGCAAAACCCTCTTCTTCAATACACATATTCTCTCCGATGTTGAGGCGATCTGTGATACGTTCGCGATCATCTCTCTCGGGAAAATCATCGCCAATATGCGTGTCGATGAACTCCGAGAACCCCTCGAAGACTACTTCATGAGTCAGATCGATGAGACAGCGCTTCATATTTCGAAACTCCAATAACTATCATACCTGTGCTCTTCGATATACATACCCATATCGGTCTCGATCTCGATGAAACTCTAGCAGACAGTGTTACAGATGGACTCGAGAAACTCCATGCACTTGGGAAAATGCACTGTATCGAGCGCGTCGATCAGATCAGATCATTTGATTGGTCAGGATTTCCTGATGCAGATATGACGGGTGAAGAGCTTCTCGAATTCTGGAAAGGACATAGTCTCGAGCATGTCACCCCCTACAAGAGTGCAATCGATGGTGTCTATCAACTCTCATCGCTCGGGAAGACGCTCTCGATCGTGACTGCACGCAATGAACATGATCATCGCGGAGATACAGAGCGATGGATCGGAAAATACTTCCCTGAGATTCATCCAACTCGGATCCATTTTGCGAATCACCTCTCGAAATATAATCATACCAAATCAAAGCTCTGTAAATCCTATGGGATTACACTCATGATCGATGATGGTCTTCATAATGCGGTCGATCTCGCAGAAAATGGAATCGACTGCATCCTCATCGACCGACCATGGAATCAGACTGATGTGCCTCATCCACGAATTCATCGCATGAAAGATTGGGAAGAAATTATCGCCACACTCAACTCATGAGCCAAGAATCTCAAACTCTAACATCCGAAGGCTCAAATACTCCAAAAAAAATCCTCGTCTGACTCTCAGGCGGGGTTGATTCTGCCGTATCAGCATATCTCTTGAAACAGGATGGATACGATGTATCGTGCGGATTCATGATCAACTATCTCGATGAAGAACATCCAGAGAGTTGCCCGACCAAGGCTGACATCGAAGAAGCAAGGCGGGTTGCAGAATACTTGGGTCTCCCCTTCTATACCTTCGACTATCGGGAAGAGTATGAGAAACGCATCGTGGAATACATCTATCGTGAATACACTCTCGGAAGGACACCGAATCCGGATGTCTTTTGTAATAATCTGGTAAAGTTCGACCTCTTCCTCGAGGAAGCTCTCTCACTCGGATTCGATGGGATTGCAACAGGGCACTATGCGCGTCGCGAAGCGACGAGTGAAAAGTGAAAAGTAAAAAGTGAAAAGTCTGATATGAACACTTTTGAACTTTGAGCTTTAAGCTTTAAGCTCATGAAGGGTATTGACCCATCAAAAGATCAATCCTACTTCCTCTCTCGACTCTCTCCATTCCAGCTCTCGAAAGCCATTTTTCCCATTGGTCATCTCCTGAAGTCTGAAGTCCGAGAAATTGCCAGAAAAGCGGAACTTCCGAATGCAGAAAGGAAAGATTCACAGGGGCTCTGCTTCATCGGAAAGGTCTCGATGAAGGAATTCCTCGAACGTCGGATCGAGAAAGAGGAGGGTGATATTCTCAATACTTCTGGAAAAGTGGTCGGAAAACATGAATGAGCCTTCTCCTACACAATCGGTCAGAGAAAAGGGATCAAGGTGGGTGGATGACCTGCACTCTTCGTCATGGCAAAAGATACGGTGAAAAATACTATCACCGTCGGAACAGAGGATGAACTCGAGCTCTATTCGAAAGTGTGTCATCTCACTGATTGGGTTGGGTCAATTCCTGAAATCATGAAAACCTATGGAGCGAAGATACGATACCGACAAGAGGATCAGGAAGTAATGGTGAATGGTGAATGGTGAATGGTGAAAAGCACTGAGTGAGATAATCTTGCATCTTGCATATTGTATCTTGAATTTAAAAACCCTCAGCGTGCGATCTCTCCATGACAAATCTGTGTCATCTACGATGGAGATCAAGTTATTGGGAGTGGGGTTATAACCGATATGTTTGCAAAATAAGGACTTCATTATACACTCAAAAATATAAATTTCTATGTTTCTTACACTTGTCGCCTGATCCATACCATGGTGGTTCTTTTTTTCTTCGTATTTCGAGGAAGTTTGAATGACTCTGAAATGAACCATAGAGACACAAGAAATAGTTTCCTGAGAAAAACATATTGCCATCACCTTCGATGACGGACCAAACCCGATCTACACGCCACAAGTTCTCGGAATCCTCAAGAGTCACCACGTTCCTGCGACATTTTTCACCCTCGGAAATCGGATTCGGAAGCATGAAAAACTCCTGAAGCATATGAAGGATGAAGGATTCGAGATCGGGAATCATAGTTATATTCATCCAATGTTTTCTCGGATTCCGACGGTTCGGTACCTCACAGAAGTCTGGTACACTGATCTCATGATCTGGTCATCGACGGGCAAGTGGCCAACATTCTTTCGATTTCCCTATGGTGATGAGGATCGTCGCATTGGACTCTTTCACCGTGGTCCAATTATCGGATGGAATGTCGATGCCAACGATTGGAAGGAGAAAAATCCCAAAAAACTCGCAAGAAATATCATTCATCAGACCGCATCAGGAAGTATTATCCTCCTGCATGATATACGAGAAGATACTCTAAATGCACTGCCTGAAATCCTTGAGTGACTCCAGAAGCAAGGTTTTGTATTCGTCTCACTGAGATCGCTCATCCACTATGACGAACAGAGAAATTATACGAATATTCACTACCGCTCTGCCACACTCTCAGGAGCGGTACAGTCGAGAAAAAAAGAGGAAAAAAATTCCCCCACGAGTATTCCAACTTCTGAGGGTACTCCCGATCAAGGAGAAGCTAGTTTTCCAAGATTTTAATATATTTTTATTTCACCTCAATTATATTCCACTACGGTATCTCAATCTCAACGAGGAGAGGAAGATGGTCACTGTAGGGAGTTTCGATAATCTCAGAATGAATAACTCGAATATCATGCGTTGAGAATACATAGTCCAATCTCCACTTTCTTTCTGTAGCTACAAAGCCATTATAGGAAAAAGGTTTTGTCGTCCATGAAGGTTGATCATATGACGGTCAACATGACTGAAATTGCGAATGAATCTGCTGGAATGAGACTGCGTCAGGAACGAGGTTAAAATCTCCCGTGATAAGAAAATTTTCTTTCCTTGATTGGATGTACTGAGAAAGATTTTGTACTTCTCGTTTCTTTGCCGGAATCTCTTCAAAAGCGTGAGTATAGGAAAGGTGTGTGGTTGCGATATCGAGAAATTTTCCCTGCGGGAAGAGTACTCTTGTAGATACACACACTCTTCATTCATCCGAATAATCATCACTCCCACTCTTCCCCTCAGTCACAAAAAAATATTCTGAATCCCCGAGTGGATACTTCGAGAAAATTCCATTTCCTATGGATTCTCATTGCTTATTGGTATGCGCTGAGTGATAGGCATGATATGTCTTCGTATGCTGAGCAATATATACTGGAACGTCGATTCAATGCGTCGATTCTGCATTCACTGTCAGTTCTTGTAGGCAGAAAATATCTGGATCGATATCGCGAATAAGCTCGAGAATATTATTCACATTTTCTTGATATCAGATATTCCATTGGAGTACTTTTATTCTCATAGTGCGAATCTAAAATAACCGCATCACATTATTGGTCTCGAGTTTGATGACATCACGCCGAGTAAGTTCGATAAAGGAACGCATCGTTGCCTCAACATCGACCATCGCATCATGCGCCCCTTCGAACCACTCATCGAACAAGTGCTTATGAAGTTCTGCGAGTTTCGGTGGCTTGTAGGAGAATCCTCTTCCCTGTAGCTTGCAATAATCTGTCGATGAACGCATCGTACAGAGCGATTTCATAGGAGAATAGTCTCACTTCCGACCAAGTCGTGCAAGCTCATGACTGAGAACTTCTTCATCGAATTCGATATTGTGACCGACAACAATTTCGGCTCGATTGAGGACCTTGAGGATCGAATCTGTAAAACTCTCGAATACTTGAGATGACTCAACGTCACGATCATAGATACCGTTCACCTGAGACGCACTGAATGGGATCGAAATCGGTGGCTTGATGAGAAAATCATGTCGTTCGAGCTCGGTATAGACTCCATCAGTGAGATCGCCTTCTATTGCTGCAAACTGAATAATATAGGGCTGTTGATCCAGTGTTCCTCATCGAGTAGGGAATCCTGTCGTTTCTGTATCCCAGACACAAATTCGCATAAAAATGTAGAGTAAAAAGTAAAAGTGCACAGTCATAGAGTGGAATTCATTTCTATGCCTATGCACTCTGTCTGCAACCTTCTAGTAAAACTTCTTATAGTCAAAACTCTTCATATCCGTGTCGATCCGCCTGATAATATCGAGAATCACGCCGACAACGATGATGAGCCCAGATCCAGAGATGAGGAAATCAATATTCGTTGTTCCACTGGAACCAAATATGCCAAAATCATTGTTGAGCTTCGTTATCACATAGGGGAAAACTGCGATAACAGCGAGAAATACTCCACCGAAGATATTCAGGTGATCAGAAACCTTTTGGAGAAAGCTCGCTGTCTCACGTCCTGGACGAATTCCTGGAATATATCCTCCACGTTTCTGAATATTTTCTGCTACTTCTGTCGTATTGAAGGTGATCGAGACATAGAAGAATGAGAAACCAAGAACCAAGAGTGCATAGATCACAATATAGATCCAGCTTGGATTCTGCATAGAGAGATTGGTTGCGAGCCATCCACCGATATCTGCACTCATCCCAGTTCCACGTTTTTGGAGGATCTGACCGATCAGTGATGGAAAAGTGATCAGTGCAACTGCGAAAATAATCGGAACCATTCCTGCTTGATTGATACGAATTGGGAAATAGGATCGCTCATCACGTCCCGTTCGAGTATAGACGAGTGGGACTTTTCTGTAGCCTTCTGTGAACTTCACGATGACGAAAATCACAGCAATCGTAAGGAGTGTAAGAATAATGAGGAGCTGATAGCTTCCAGGCGTGAGATAGTTCATGATATGGGTTGGAACTCCGGCAAGCACTCACGCAAAGATGATGATCGAAGAACCATTCCCTATGCCAGATTCAGAGATGATATCACCGAGCCAGAGGAGGATCATCGTTCCCGCAGTGATGAAGAGCATCGCTGGAAAGACGACTCACCAGAAATTCGAAGTATTAATTATCTGTGCTCCACTATCACCTGTACCAATGAGGGTATTGAGGAGGTAGATCATCCCATAGCTCTGTGCGAGCGCGAGTGGGATCGTGAGATAGCGAGTATAGTTATTGATCTTCTTCTGACCCTGATCGCCTTCTTTCTTCAGAGACTCGAGGGATGGGATGATGACCGCAAGGAGCTGGATAATGATCGTTGCATTGATATACGGCGCGAGACCCATGAGGATCACGGAGAAATGCTCGAGTCCACCTCCCATAATGGAACCAAAGAAGGCAAGCTGAGTATTGGCTTGGAGTTGCGTCGTGAAGGCTTCGAGGAGCGCGACATTCACCCCTGGAACAGGGATGACAGAGAGAAGCTTGTAGACAGCGACGATCCCGAGGGTGACGAGGATCTTCTTGCGGATATGTTCTGTTTCCCAGACTTTTCGGATATTAGCGATCATAGGTGAATGTTAAGAATTAGGCGTATTTTAGGGAAAAAATGAGAAAAAGCAAAGTAAAGATATTCAAAAATGGAAAAAAATATATCAATATGTTAAACTCACGTTATGAGTACTTATAGTCATGTACCAAACAGCGAGAGACAATCTCTTATCGAAACTAGAAACTGATTAAAATATGCTCATATTTGAACTGCCCAAAAAATCGCACTGATGCTTGGAATAAATTCGTATAGAGATTATTGAACTAGATATTTATTGGATCCACATCTACCAGCTGATCCAGCTAAATTTTATTTAGAAACATGGGACTGATGGTGAGCATTTTTAAACAAGCAATTATATGAAACATATCTTGAAGCATTATTGGCAGTTCGAAGATTAAAATGAAAGCCAAAATCAATTTCTGAATACGAGACTTTTAGAAACTTAGATCCAGGTCTACCATCTAGACCAGATATACTATACAAAGATAAATGATGGGTTGACTGGAATACATTTCTATGAAAAAAATGATGAGTGTCCTTTCTAACCTATGAATCAGCAAAGAAGGTAGTTGAAGTGCTTTGAATTAGATCTTCTACCGAGTACTTCAGAAGACGATGAGAAAATTCATGACTTCCTGGAAAACCAACTGAATCATATAGTTGAAAATGATGGGTAGATTGGGGTAAGTTTCTTAATAAAGAAAAAGTAAATCATTATACAAATATCGAAGATGCTGCTACTGCTACACAGAAAATACATATAATAACAAGTTCTTCAACGTATGAAAAATATCACAAAATTAATCCTCGTCTCCCTCGATTTCCAAGAAAGACATACAAAAATAAGTGGATAGGTTGGGAAAAATTTTAGGTAAAAATTATAAACCATCCATTACTAATAATACGCAAAGTACCTGATTTTATAAAACAGCACGATACTTTAATTCTAAAGAGGCTAGATTATTACAATAAAAAAATCTCCTCAATAATGAAGAGATATTAATATGTATTAGACATTTGCACTTCCTCCCGCCTTCTCGATTTCAACTTTTGCAGATGCTGATTAGAGAATGAATTCGAGATAATTCTCTCGGTTGATAGTCTTGAACTCGCTGTCTGGATAGTTCGTGAGGAAACTCGGTGGAACCTTTACTGATTTATCGCCCCACTTGCACTCATATGTCATGAGTTTTCCATCGACCTCTTCTATATAGTCGATTTCTTGTTGAGCATAAGTTCTCCAGAAATAGCTATTTGCATATATTTTTTTATATGACTTTTGTTTCAGTCTTTCGACGATGAGAAAATTCTCCCAGAGATCCCCAGTATCTCTTCTATTCTCGAGAGTATTGAAGTCGTTTATGAGAGCGTTGCGTATGCCGAGATCCCAAAAGTAAATCTTATGAGTCTTGCTGAGCTCTTTTCTCTTATTTGTAAAGTATGGAGGGAGTCGAAATATGAGAAAACTTTTTTCGAGAAGATCAATATATCGATCCACGGTCTTTGTATCGATTCCGAGTTGTGTCGCGAGTTCATGTATAGACACTTCTTTCCCTATTTGGAGAGCTACGAGTTTGAGAAGTTTGATGATAGTGTCACTATTTTTTACATGTTGAAATTCAAGTATATCCCTGTAGAGACTTGCGTTCGAGAGTTCTCTCAGGGTCTCTATTTTCCCACTGATACTCGCATGATTCAGACTCTGGGGATACATACCATAGATGAGAAAGGTCTCACGCTGAGCATCGAATACTCGTATATCGTGCTTCTGTACTATCTCAGAAGCGCTGATGGGGTACATGTAGTATACTATCTTCCTCCCTGTGAGAGGCTCATGTGTCTGATCGAGGAGATTGATAGAGGAAGATCCCGTCACGATGATTTGTTTCGTATCACCATAGAAATCTATGAGGAGCTTGAGTGTGTTTCCGATATTTTTGATTTTCTGAGCTTCATCAATAGAGATAATTCTTTTTTGTTCGACAAAAAGACGAAGTTTTTCCAGACTATTGATGCTCAGATTTTCCCGATCGGTAATATCATCACCATTGAAGGAAATAGTCTCAGAAGATGGGTAATCAGCGAGTATTTTCCTGATCATAGTTGTCTTTCAGACTTGTCGAGGTCAGAGGAGCATAATTATTTTCCCCTCAAAAAAATGACTCTTCACTGTTTCTTCCAGTATTCTCGGGAACATAGTAGTCAAATTTACGTATTAAATCCCAAATATTATATGAATTTTTGGATTCTATGCAAAATTTTTTAAAGAGCCCTCACTTTCATGAGGGCTCTTCTGTTATTTCTATCTATCTGCTATATCCTATAACCTTCCTACTATTTTACACATTTGCACTTCACCCTGCCTTCTCGATTGCAACTTTTGCAGATTCTGAATAGGCATCAGCAGTAACATTCACACTTGAAGTGATAGTACCACGTCCGAGAACCTTGAGGAGCTTCCCCTTTGCGCGGATGATGCGTCGCTCATAAAGGATAGCATAGTCTACTTCGGTGACACCAGTCTGAGCAAGTGCCTCGATCTGATCGAGATTGACCGTCACATACTCGACAGGAGCATAGGCTGTGAACCCTCTCTTCTTCGGAGTACGACGGAAGAGTGGAGTCTGACCTCCTTCGAATGTGGAATATCGTTTGCGTCCTGTTCGAGAATTTTGTCCGTTCATTCCACGTCCAGATGTACCTCAGAGACCTGAACTCGCACCACGTGCAACGCGGCGAGGACGAGTCTGAGAACCTGGATTTGGTTTGAGAGTTGTGAGATTGGTCATAAGGGTGAAGTTAAAAGTGAAAAGTGAAAAGTGAAAAGGAAGTACCGATACTTTTGCCTTGAAACTTTTGACTTTAAACGAGAATTATTATTCAGCTTTTTTCTTTGCTGGAGCCTTTTTTGGAGATTGTGCCTTCTTTTCTTCTGGAGCTACTTCAGCTTTTGGAGCTTCGGTTGCAGTCTTCTTTGAGAAGTCCTTGACGAGAGAGAGTGGCTTCAGAGAAGCAAGTGCTGACATTGTAACACGAGCATTGGTGATCTTATTCGGTGCTCCGTGTTGTTTTGCAATGATATCCTTGATACCAGAGACGGCGAAGATCTTTCGAACTGAACCTCAGGCAATGATACCAGTACCTGGATGAGCTGGGTGGATCATGAGGGAAGATGCCTTGTAGTTGGCTGAGACATCATGAGGAATAGTTCCATTCATGATGGGGAAGGTGATGAGGTTCTTCTTGGCATCGCGGATAGCCTTTTCGATGGCAACCTGTACTTCACCAGCTTTTCCAGTACCGAGTCCGACTCGACCCTTGCCATCACCGATGACGATCGATGCACGGAATCGGATCTGACGACCTCCAGCAGTGACTCGGGTCACGCGATCAATAGCCAAGAGTTCTTCTTTGAATTCTTTTTCTTCTTCACGCATACCATCACGACGAGGACCGCGCTTATCACCGCGAGGAGCCGAACGATCATGACGAGGAGCTCTCTCTGGAGTAGCCTCGGTAGCAACAACTGGAGTTGCCTCCACTGGTGATTCTTCTACGGTTTCAGGAGTTGGGTTCTGAGTATCAGACATACGAAAAAATAAAATTATGAAAACAGATTAGAACTGGAGTCATCCAGTACGAGCAGCCTCAGCAAGTGCCTTGACGCGACCATGATAGAGGTAACCACCTCGATCAAAAATACATTCCTTGACTCCCTTTGCGAGAAGTGCCTCAGCTACAGTCTTTCCAACGGCAGTTGCTTTCTCAGACTTTGTTCCTGAGGTAATTGCCATATCATGAGCAGATGCGAGGGTCACTCCATTGATATCATCAATTGCCTGAACAGATATAGAAGTATTACTTCGAAAGACTGAAAGACGAGGCTTTGTTGCCGATCCTTCGATACGTGCACGGACTCTTTTTGCTCGTGCGAGTCGATTTTGGAGTTTTTTTAACATAGTGTGTGAGAATTATGAGATATGAGATATGAGATATGAGATAGTGCTATCTGATACTTCATAGCTAATAGTTTATATCTATTTTCCAGCGGTCTTACCTGCCTTACGACGGATATGTTCACCTGTATACCGGATTCCTTTTCCTTTGTATGGTTCAGGTTTCTTCAATGAGCGGATATAGGCTGCGAAATATCCGAGAAGCTGCTTGTCGTGAGAACGAAGATGAATCTTGTTCTTGTCATCCTTATCTACCTCTATTGTAACACCTTCTGGAGCATCTACATTCACTTTGTGTGAGAATCCGAGTGCGAGTTCGATCTTTCGCGGTCATTTCACGTCAAACTTATATCCGACACCGACGATTTCGAGCGACTTGGCATATCCATCCGAAACACCGATTGCCATATTCTGGAGCATTGCTCGTGTGAGCCCCCAGTATGCCTTCTGTTGTTTGTCTTCTGGATTTTCGATAGCGACTGTGAGAACACTTTCTGCCTGATTGACAGTGACACCTGGAAGAATATTGAAAGAGAGTGTTCCTTTTGATCCTTTGATCGTCACGAGGGTAGCAGAAATATCTGCGGTGACACCAGCTGGAAGTTTGACGGGTTGTTTTCCAATGCGAGACATAAGAGAGAGATTTTAGAATTTAGATGTAGAGATTTTAGAGTGGGGAAAGGCGTAGCATCACCATCCTCTGCCCTATACTCTCGTCACTATTTAGTACACTTCACAGAGCAGTTCACCACCGACACCGAGCGTATGAGCTTCATAACCGGTCACGATTCCACTTGGAGTTGAGAGAATGAATATCCCATAGCCATTTCGTGATTTCTTGATCTCAGTCGACTTAACATAGATACGTTGTCCAGGTCGAGAAATGCGACGAAATGAGGGAATATATTTCGTCTTTCTCACATCCTGAAGTTCAATAGTGAACATATGAGTCTCTTCAGAGAGAGAAAAATCCACAACATATCCATTCTTCTTGAGGATACGAAGAATCTCAACCTTCATTTTTGAATAGGGAGCATCGACCGTAGCAAGACGAGCGAGGTAGCCATTTCGAATACGCGTGAGGAGATCTGCGATTGGATCGATGATCATAAACGAGAGAATTTAGAATTTAGAATTTTGGAGAGAGATAGAGGCGTTCGATGCTGTTGTAAATTATGATTCTACTCTGTATCGAGTACTTCTATCTTGATTTTTTTACCAGCTTGACTTGCGAACTCCCATGAGTTCTCAAGCATTCGACTTTTCACGGATACAGATACGGCAGAGATCGAATTTTCCGATATATCCGTATGCACGTCCACAGTTCGAACAACGGTGATAGAGTCGTGTAGAGAATTCGACTTTCTTGCCGAGCACATGTGCACGAGTCGCTTTCTTTTGAGCTGTCTGACATTTATGTACGATTGCTGTACGAGCCATAGAAGAGAATTTAGAATTTAGAGGAGACTGAGTTATGGAAAATTATTTTGTGAAGGGAAATCCAAGCTTCACGAGGAGGGCCTGAGAGTGAGCTGAGGATTCAGTCTTGAACTTGATCGTGACTTGAAGTCCATGTGGTTTCACAACATCGAGTTGTGGAACTTCTGGAAAAATTGTGTGTTCCTTGATTCCAAAGTTGAAGTTCCCTTCCTTATCAAATCCACGACCACTCACACCACGGAAGTCTCGAACTCGAGGAAGAACGATTGCAATGAGCTTCTCGAGGAAGGCAAACATACGATCTCCACGAAGAGTGACCATCATACCTACAGGCATTCCCTTTCGGAGCTTGAAGTTCGAGATCGCGATACGTGCAAGATTGATACGAGGGAGCTGTCCTGTGATGAGAGCTAGGTCATTCTTGAGGTTCGAGAAATCCTTATTTCCTGAGGCAACATAGGTACCGATACCCATATTGAGAACAATCTTCTCGATACGAGGAAGGAGCATAGGATTATCAATTCCGAGTTCTTTTGCAAGTGCTGGGAGTATAGTATTGAGGTACTGTTCTTTGTAAGACATAGGAGAGAGTTTAGAATTTAGTGGAGATTTTAGAAGGAATTATTAGAGTAAAATAATTCACGTGCTAAATTCATGATTTCTTAGAGAAGCGTTCCAGATTTTTTGGCAACACGACCGATCTTTTTTCCGTTTTCTACCTTGTAACCAATACGGGTAGGTGTACCCGTCTTCGGATCGAGGAGCTTCACATTGGAGACATCGATTGATTTCTCGTAGGTGACCTTCTGTCCAGGAGTTGAGCCTTGTCGCTTCATATGGCGAGTGACAATTCCGACTCCTTCGACAACAACGCGATTGGTGTCAGGGAGAGACTTGAGGACCTTTCCTTTCTTGCCCTTATCCTTTCCGGAAATGACGATGACTTGATCATCAGT
>JANPGO010000085.1:0-12616 GCA_031423995.1 Candidatus Altimarinota bacterium
TTCTGTAAGAAGAAATAAGTTATTATAATTTATAAATTATGTTAGACATTGAACCATTCTGGAGATATCTCGAACTCATTATCTGAGCAATTATTGTATGGAAATGCATATGATTGTATACCAGACTATATGACCAAAAATGAAAGATAGAAATTACATTTCCTACGAAAGATGAATCCTCAAAAATATTTGAGTTCCTTCTTGTATCAGACACCGAACAAACAGTCTCTATATCTATTGGACTTTGTGCCAAAAATGATGAAACAGATTGGATTTCTGGATTCTATGGTGACTACGGTCGCAAATATAATACACCAATCACTATAGCATCTGAAATCAAGCTCCAGAAAGACATTCCCTATACACTTCAGTGTAGTTTTGAAGAATTATCATCTTTCACAAAATCAAATATTGTCCAATATACTAAGGATCTTGTAAAAAACGATCTCTCACCTGCTGATGATCTTGAGATTTTTAAAGACTCATTTCTCCATCCGAACTGGGAACTCATACTCTATATCAATGGAGTATCGAGAGAGGTTTTTCCAGTCACATACAGAGATGTCGATATTGATGCCTATATCCAAAGTCTTTCATTTTCCTAGATATATTCCCGAAACATTATTTCTGACTGTAATTTCTTATTCTCTTTCTGAATCATGAAATGCGCCCTCATCCTCATCGATTTCATCAATGAATTTCTCCATCCAGACGGGAAAATCACTCCGCAAGGAATGGGAGATTTCGTACGTAAATATCATACCATCGAGAATGTCGGGAAGCTCATAGAGTACTTTCGAAAGAATCAGGAAGAAGTCATCTGGGTGCACCTCGGTTTCCATGAGAACTACGATAATTGTTCGACCGTATCTCCCCGGTTCAAGAGTGCACAGAGTGCCTGAATCCTCCAGGAAAATACGTGGTCAACAACATTTCTCACGGAACTCGGGCATGATCCATCAGAGAAAACCATCACCAAGACACGAGTGAGTCCATTCTACAGAACTGATCTCGACGAATACCTCAGAGCTCAGTGAATCGAGGAAGTCTTCGTCGCTGGAGTCGCAACTGACCTCGCTGTATCGAGTATTGTTCGTGATCTGCATGATCGAGATTACCACTTCACGGTCGTATCAGATGCCTGTGCGACAACATCGATTGAGCACCATGATGCAGCCCTGATCGCGATCAGGAAGCTCGGAAATGTACAGACAACAACGGAAGTTATCAGCTATTAATCCATCATTTATGAAATTCACATTCCTTCTCATTCCTCTCGTACTCCTCTCGGCATGTACACCGTCAGACAACCCTCAAGAATCCCAGAGAATCCATGCACTCGAAATACAGATAGCGAGTCTGAGCGGAGAGATTGCCACACTTCGAGAGGATATGAATCTCCTGAAACTCTGAGGAGTGCCTGGAGTTGCAACTCCGACAGGCAATGGAATCTATCCAGAGTGAACCAGCTTCGCAGAAGGGAGCTATGATGGATGTATGAAAAAAGCAGGCGAGGACTTCATCAATGCTGGAAACGCAAAATGTAGAGAATCAGGATTCTCTGAAACGGATATCGCATGAGGAAAATGTACGATCAATAAAAAAGTCATCGCAGATCTCACTACCATGCGAAGTGGTGCTGAGTGAAACTGTAAGAGTCTCTATAATCCATAATTTTCCACTATGAAAATCATTCTCTTCATCCTCATCCCCATTCTCTTTTTCATGACGTCGTGTACGATCAACTGGAATGGAGAAAAAGACAAGAAAATATGACAAATTAGTACTGGAGCTTTAGATATAGAAAATGCAAAATGCGACAAATGAGATAATAAATGTAAATTAAAAAAAATTTGTCTTTCTAAAGACGATCATAATAATATCGATCCCGAAGAAGATAGTGGCTGATATCAATACTTTAGCAGTATAGTGAAAATGGGTGATGAACTCTATTATTTCAAAAATACAGATGGATTTCCAGAATGGGGCAGTATAGATAAAAGTAATCATAAAAAATGATCTATCTATGCTTTTAAGAAAATGAATTGTAAAACATATGAAGAACAAGAACTCGTATCAAATAATGAAATGCTGAGAGTTCTAGAATCACTTCCACCATGAGATAATTATCAATATAGACCATATATATTTGGTTGGGATGTGTATAGTGATGTGGATTTTTCCTTCTTTGGAGGTGTATTACGATTTAAATATGTGAGTTGAAGTGAAGAAGGAGGTCCTTGGTCAGAATATAATGTTACGATGAATACTCGCGCTATCAACAACGCAAATAATGCAGAATGATATGTACCTTCAACTACTGTTTCCATAGATTGATTTTCTAAAATTCAAGATATAAATTCAAATGATATAAGATTTTCTACATGATTCTATATTGATAGGTAAATACTCAATAGATCTTGAGAAAAATACTATCATAAGAGCATTAATTACTAACCTAATAACCAATGTCAAAATTCTGAATTATCCTCCTCATCCCAATTCTCTTCTTCATGACGTCGTGTACGATCGACTGGAATGATGAAAAAGATAAGAAAATTATAGAGCTATCTCAGAAAAATATCCTACCCCAAGATAAAATGAGTTCTCAAAAAAATAATAATGAAACAAGTATTTTTTTGAGTGAATATCTCGGTGTTTGATTTGAAGTATGGGTTGGAAGTGGTATTTTTCTAATAGAAACTAATTGATTGGTCCCCTCATTGAAAATATATTATGCAGAAAAAAATGAAAATGATAAAAAATATTACAGTATTTACTCTGGTGCTCTTTACGAAGTATTTTATCGATGATCTCATGATGAAGATCCACATATTCTGATAAAAAATCTCATACGTGAAAAA
This sequence comes from Candidatus Altimarinota bacterium, assembly GCA_031423995.1. GTDB lineage: Bacteria > Patescibacteriota > Gracilibacteria > BD1-5 > UBA2023 > STC-74. The sequence continues at coordinate 2,865 of JANPGO010000085.1, forward strand.
TGACTAAATTCTGATAATTGTGAAATTACAACTTACAAGGATGCATTTTGATATGAATCATACTCTATTGATCTCAAAGAAAAGAATATTCAATACTCTAACAGTGAAATTGTAAAATTAGAACTTGCTAAAATTGAGCATAATAAAGATGGTTGACCTCAATATTTATGGACTCAGGATGAAATCTATAATCAAAGAAGGTTGAATGAGTGTGGAATATATACTCAAGGATCATTTAGGACATCCAGTGGTACGATTACTATTTTATTTGATACATCACTTCCAAAAACAAGTATAGAGAAATATTGATCTCTAAAATTATTCGATCCTATCAGATAATTAACCGAATAAAAATATATGAAACTCACTCCCCTCCTCATCCCACTCCTCTTTATCATAACATCATGTACTTTTGGAACTTGAGATTCGAGAAATTCCAAAAAACTGAGTGAATGCTCGCAAATCAAAGTCGAAACTGCATCACTACCGACCAAGTGAATCTGAACTGTAAAAGTGGAGGAAGTGTTCTACAGTCGAGCCAAAGACTCTTGTATGGTATACTTTTCAGAATGAATATACAATACTATCTACGATATAGCAAAAAGTCAGATCATCTACCAAGCAACCATTACCCTGAACGAGCCCGGCAGTCTCAAGCTCTGGGAACAAAAACTCAAAGAATTCAAATAACAATAAAAATATCTGGTACTCTAACTCCTCAAGAATATGAAACTCACCCTCCTCCTCATCCCCCTTCTTTTCTTTATGACGTCGTGTTCGATTGACTGGAAGGATGAAAAGATAATTGCTTAACTATTTAATTCGTATAATTTATGAAATCAATACACCTTGGATTTTTCAGATTTTTTATATCTGCAATTAGCGGAATAATTTTATTTCTACTGGATCAAAATAGTCTATTTATTTGAATTCTAATAACTCAAATTCTCATTACTTTATTATGTATATCTGAGTCTGAATCTATAAAATATATGACGAAAGACTGTGAGACTATTAGTGAAAAATTAATGGTATTAATATTTGATATGTTCGATATTCTTATTCTTGAGTGAATTTGTATTTATTTCCTTATTTCTCATTTTTTCTTTTAACTTTCTACCTTTAACTTTTCACTTTTTAACTCGCTATGTCCCTCTCTACTCACCGCCACTCTCTCTCCCACATTATGGCACAGGCCACTCGCATGGTTATGGGACCCAATTCCTTGCTCGCTATCGGACCCGATGTCGATAATGGATGGTACTATGATATCGACTTTGGTAATATCACACTCGAAGAAGCCAAGCTTCGGGATATCGAAAAGAAGATGAAATCCATCGTCCGTGAAGGACAAGAGTTTCGTCAGTTCTCACTCTCCATCGCTGATGCGAAGACATTTACTCGTGCACTTGGTGAGATCTATAAACTCGAGATGATCGAAGACCTCGCGGCTCGAGGCGAGACGACAATCTCCTTTTTCGCCAATATCGGGAAATTTCAGAATCCCGCGTATCGAGATTTCGCATTCCTCGAGAATCCAGATACCGTGGCACAAATAGAAAATGAGGAAATACGTGTTCCCGTCATCCTGAGTGAAACGAAGGATCCAGGAATGACAGGAACTCTGGATTCTTCGCAAGCTCAGAATGACAGAAACCAACACTCCAAGAATCCAACATTCCAAGAATCCAACTTCGACTTCCGACTTTCAACATTTATTGATATGTGTCAGGGGCCTCACGTCCAGTACACAAATACCATTTCCGAAGACAGTTTCAAGCTTGACAAGATTGCTGGAGCCTACTGGAGAGGTGATTCAAAAAACAAGCAACTCACTCGTATCTATGGACTCGCTTTTGATAGCGGAGAAGCGCTCACGAAATATGAACATATGATGGAAGAGGCGAAGAAGCGGGATCACCGTATCCTTGGGAAGAAGCTCAAACTCTTCACGGTGTCTGATATGGTCGGTTCAGGGCTCCCTCTCATCCAGCCCAATGGGATGATTATCCGCGAAGCCATCAAGGACTACCTCTGGGACCTCCACAAAGATAAGGGGTACCTTCGAGTCTGTACTCCGCATCTCGCGAAGGAAGAGCTCTATCAGACTTCAGGACATGCCGGAAAGTACCTCGAAGATATGTTCTCGGTGTATGGTGGAACCAGTAAAGAAAATTTCTTCCTAAAGCCCATGAACTGTCCGCACCATATGCAGCTCTTCGCGGATAATCAGTTCTCCTATCGAGATATGCCGATTCGTTATTTCGAACCCGCTACCGTCTATCGAGATGAGAAGACCGGGCAACTCTCTGGACTCACTCGAGTGCGATCGATTACTCAAGATGACGGACACCTCTTCTGTCGGGTCGCTCAGATCAAGGAAGAAGTCTCGATGATTGTGGATATTGTGAAGGAGTTTTATACTACTTTCGGACTGATGGAATGATACTGGGTCTCCCTCTCCATCCGAGATCCGAAGACACCGGAGAAATATCTCGGTGGTGACGATGTCTGGCAGATTGCCGAAACTGCGCTAGAAGAAGCTGCGATTGCCAATAAGCTCAACTATCGGCCGATGCCAGGAGAGGCGGCTTTCTACGGACCAAAGCTCGATTTTATGTTCCAGGATGCGATCGGACGCGAGTGGCAGCTCGCGACTATCCAGTGTGATTTCAATCAGCCGAACCGTTTCAAGCTCTCATTCAAAAACGAACAATGAGAGGATGAACAACCGGTCGTTATCCATCGCGCTATTTCAGGAAGTCTCGAGCGATTTATGGGGATTATGATCGAACACTTCGCGGGTACCTTTCCGCTCTGGCTCGCTCCCGAACAAGTGAGAATCATCCCCGTTGGTGAAGCCTTTTTCGATTACGGAAATGAGGTTTTTACTCTGCTCAAAAAATCTGGCCTCCGTGTGAAGCTCGATGATTCGACGGACTCACTCGGGAAGAAAATCCGAAACGCGGAAACCGAACACGCGAACTATATCCTCGTCGTGGGCGAACAGGAGAAGAACTCTCGAACCCTTGCCGTCAGGAACTTCAAGACGAAGGGACAATCTGTGGAGAGTATCGAGGATTTCATCGCGAGAGTGAAAGAGGAGATAGAGACGAAAGCACTCTAATTTGATAGATTTTCATCTTTCCATTGTCCGATAGGATTCCCATATTGATCGAGGATTTGTCACGGAAGTACTTCCTTCCAGTTACCCTGACTGATTTCTCGAGCTCATACCTGAACATTTCCGCCGAACATATTTGGACGAGAATGACCAGGTTTGATCATACTGAGATCATTTACTCAGACTGCGAATCAGGATAATTTCATGCGTCTCAGCATCATGGCAATAAGAGTCTGTGTTCATTTGCTTGGATCCTGCATTAGGATGTTTCCATCCTGATAGAGATCTGTTGTACCAGAAGGCGCAAGGAGAAATATTCGTGATCAATTATTAGGCTTCCAACTAATAATTCGTTGTAGTTCTTTCAAGAATCTGTCTCGGATTTCTGGTATGCCAATATATCCGATTTCTGCCTTCGGAGTATCTGGAGATGTCTTGAGTACATTTGAGAAATGCAATATAGTCGCAAGAGTGAAGTTCCCATGTGTAATGGCAGGTCATACTATCGTATAAATATCTTCTTTTGGTATACCAAATATTCTATGGAGACAGTGAGTAATGAGCGGGAGATTGAACCACGTGGCATGATTCGAAACAATAAGGATATCTTTTCATTCTTTTATCTGAGAATTCAGTACACTATACAATACATCACATACTTGACCCATATTTTTCACGAACCAACGAAAAATCAGAGCATCTGGAATCTCAGAGAACGCACTGTCAAAAATATCTATACCTGAGATTGGAATCTTCATATCTGGTACATTCTCATAGAGGACCTGAGATTCAGTATCAAGTCGGAGATCCTTCTCGGTAGTTCATTTTTTCAGGAGAACCTGAGTCATCCATGGAACATGGTACTCTGGGATAAACTGATTTCATTTTTGGAGTTCACTCTCTATACGAAATGTTATCATCCGAACAATTTCCCAGATAGTTCTTCATGGTGGAAGTACCTCTTTTCATTTCTGGAGAGACCTCAGTCGAGCAATTTCTGAATCAACAAGAGGAGATATCCGGAGTGCAAGTTCTGAGAATCGTTCTGGGTTCATATGATTTCTTTGATGCTATGAATCTCAATAGAGAGTAAGATAAAAATTTCTTTTAATTATTCATCGATAAAATTATTGAAGCATATCCCAACCTGAATCTACTTCATCGTATCACATTATTATAAGGTAAGCATCGTAGAGTTTTCGCTTAATCTCAGGAGAGATACTCTCACCTTCGGATCTCCTCCGAAAATATTTCCTCAATTCTTGATCAAGATCTGGATTTTCTTCTCTAAATCTATGTATTCAACGATGTTCTCAATAAACGCCATTATAATGCTCTGGTACAGCAGGAAAAAACCATCGAGAAAATCAATTCATATATTCACAAAACTCTTCAAAACTTAAAGGCTCTTTTGATCTATCGAGTGGAAAAGGTAATGGTATTGAAGGTTTAACGATTTGAAAAACATGTGTTGCTAAATCAGAAGGAGTTTCAACAGGTATTCATCGTTCAATTTGTCGTCTCCTATGAAGTAACTCCATGGCTACAGTAAGATCGAATGCCAAATCAGGATTTAATTCTTCTTTTCCCATCTTCCAGAAAATTATTTTCCAACACTATAAATAAAATTATATATAAATCAACTTAATTTTTTTGCAATTGGGGGGCTTTCGTCGACAATTCGTTTTATATTCTTCATTCTCATCTATGGACTTCTTCTGACTCATGTTCTCCCCCTTCTCGCATCCTGGTATCCTCGCAGGAGGGACACTGATATTCTTCGTCCTCGGTTGGCTCTGGTACAACCCAATCACTCCGATCGGGAAGATCTGGGTTCGGTATTTCCCGATGCCTGCGAAAGATCAGATGCCACGATGATCACAGATTGCTGTCATGATCCTCTTCCAGATTTTTATGGGATTCATCGTGACTCATACGGTGATGGTGATATGGAGTCTCCTTGGGAATATTGTGATCAGCTATCCCAATTTTTGAACAACAAATGGAATCTGAATTCCTCCAACTTCAATTCTGACAAATATTGGCGGAATAGGAAAAACTCTCATCATCGCAAAAATCTATCTCTGATTCGTCCTCATCAAGGACCTTGGTCACTGGTACTTCGAGAAACGACCGTTTCCTCTCGTCCTCATCGGTGTCGGCTACTATCTCGTCGGTATTCTCGGAGTGTGTGGACTCCTTGCTTGGTTTGCCTAGATTAGATTCGATCATATTCCCTTTGTATCAGAAGTATATTTTATCTATATTTCTCCTATGGCAACAATATGAATATCTCAAGCTCCTCGAGCCTTCGATACAATGAATGAAGCTCTACGAAGAGGTATAGAAACCCTGAGGGGGAAAGTCTCCCGATCCATTTCTCTTCTCCTTGATGATCCACGATCATACTATATCCTTCTTCCTTCGATACTCTGATCTGCAGTTTACTTACTGAGTGGTGACTTGGGAGTTTGACTCCGTACATCGATCATTGTATGACTCCCAATCGCTGGAGTGATACTGTATAGTTCAGGGAAAGAAAGAGAGAAATAGTTGCAAAAAATGAGAGAAATAGTAGAAAGTATCAAATACTTTTATGTCTCAATTCCTTCCTGATTATCCGATCGAATATATCGAATGAAAAGTCCGATTTTTCGGTAGGGATTTCATCATCACACCTGATGTTCTCATTCCGAGATTAGAAACAGAATCACTCGTGAGAAAAGCACGAAAAATCCTCCAACACTCCAACACTCCAACACTCCATCGTCGTAGACATCGGTTGTGGTTCTGGTATCATCGGAACATCAGTCGCTGACCTCGCCGATGAGGTGATTTTCCTCGATATTTCTCCTGCGGCTCTCGTGATAGCCGAACTCAACTTTCGCACACACTTCCCAGAGAAGAAGGCTCGATTTATTGTCTCTGATTTGCTCAGTAACCTCCTTGAGAAAGGAGGTGTCACGAATGAAATGAGTGATGGAGATTTGGTTCTGGAAAATATAGATACTCCAATCCCCTTGTCGCAAAGCGACATCCCCATTTCTCAAGGGGGTAGAGTACTCTTCCTCACCAATCTCCCCTATATCAAGGCAGATGACTGGGAACATATGAGTCCTGATACACGACATGAGCCTCAACTTGCTCTCTTCGGAGGAGAGTCAACTGGATTCGAACTTTACGAACGCCTCTTCGATCAACTCTCTGCACTTGCCCCCCTGATAAGGGGGGGAGGGGGGTTTGCTCGCTGGAGGTGCCTCTTCGAATTCGGCTTCGACCAACGAGAAATCGCAGAAACAATCCTCAAAAAATACCCCCAATGGGAGTATTCATTTTTCGCGGATTATGCTGGGATAGAAAGATTTTGATTAGTAAGATTGCAATAAATAAAAAATTATGTTAAAATAACTCTATGACTGAATATACAAATATAACATGATCACTGAGGGATACTCCTGATTGAGAAACTTATACTTTCAGTGTAAAAGAATTTAAAAAATGGAAAAAGGCATTCTTAGAAAGATACAAAAAAATTCACTGAACTTCTTTCGGAATTGATGTTCCACAATCAAAAGATAGAGAGACTATCTATAGAAGACTCTTTAATATGGGAAGCATATATATCTTCGGTACATGAAATCACTGAACTTTTGTTTGAGAACTATTATTAGCAAAAGCATGGGAGGTACAAAATATTTTTAATAAATAGACAAAAAAACCTCCTTTTTACGGGAGGGATTGAAGGCGTTTTATTCACTTTTACGCTACAAATCCTCCCGAAATCGGAAGAAGGAGGAGCGCGAGAAGTGAAGTGAAAATTGCTTTCATGAATTCGAATATATTTATTATTGAAACTTTGTCAAAAAATATTTTACTTTTTTGCCTGTGGAACAACCAGTCCACAAAGGATATCCCAAGCTAACTTTGCCATTTCTGTGGTTCTTTGCAATGCATGGGAGGTGGTTCTTGGAGAATTTAGCGAAGAAGTTACCAGAGACTTTTGAATATTTTGTTCAGGTTTTCTTTCTAGATGCCTACAATATACATCAAATATTGGATTATTATCTCTCGTAATTCACAAGTTATTCATTCTTGCAATAAACTCATCTGAGAGCGTTCGTTCGAGCCTTGATAATTCTAATATAAACCAATGACTGGTTGAAGAATCTAATCCTAAAAGATTCCATTTCGTAGTGATAAGTTGTCTTAATCAAAGAATTTCTGGAATTTCAATTCAATCAATCTTCTTACTCGATCTTCATTCCCAGAACTCGCGACGAGTTTTCTCCCATTCATCATATGACATTTCAGCTGAAGAGATAGTGCTTTCCATAAAACTTATATTAAGTGTTACTATAAATAACTATAAAATAGTTTTAGTCAATATTTTCTCTTCCAATTCCCAAGTTTTCCTTTTGCAATAGCCATTTTTTTCCATACTCTAGAGGCATCATAATCCTCTTTCTCGTGCTTCGAAAAACTCTCTCATTCATCGCGAAATTCCTCGCGATAGCACTCGCACTTCTGACATTAAGTATCGTCATTATCTCCTTGGTACATCCGAACTGGATCGAGATTGCGATCAACTGGATGGGGAAATTGATTCAGACAATGGGAAATTGGAACTATCTGATTGCTTTTGCCTCAGCTTGTATCGAGTCGCTTCCGATCATCGGGACTGCGGTCCCAGGGATGAATGTGATGATCCTCGTCGGAGGATTCTGGGCGCGAGATCATTTTGCCTTCACGATCATCTGTGCGATCCTCGGTGCTATGCTCGGGAATTATCTCGGCTACTGGATCGGGAAATGGTACGGACATGAACTCATCGAGAAATATGGAGACTGGTTCTGAGTCGGGACAACTGAGCAGAAGATCCTCGAATGACAGATTCAGAAAAATGGATTCTGGTATATTGCTCTCGGGAAATTCCACAACTTCACCCGATCCTTTGTTCCCTTCATCGCAGGTGGATCAGGGATGCAGGAACGGAATTTCTGGTTCTACAACATGACGGGTTCGATCATCTGGGCAGCGAGTGTGAACCTCCTTGGGATTTTCTTCATCGACAATTACAAGTCAATCCTCGATAATCTCGGAACCGTTATGACCGTCCTTTTCGTTGGGATGATCGGATATTTCTACTTCTTCAAGAAGGAATTCATCAAGACCTATATGCGTGACAAGCAGAATGAGATCGAGACCCGTATCGAGCGAGATCGGGTGAAAAGTGCGAACAAAGGAAAATAACTGGAAGGCTATCTATGCGAGATTTCCTTTATACTTTGCCATCTCGAAGGGTAAATTCTCATGAAATGAGAAGAGAAATCACCTAGGAAAAGCCGAGATCTGGCAGAACAGATCTTTCATTTCACTCAGAGCCTGTCCTGAATAGTATGAAGGAATGACAGAAGAAGCACTCAACATACAATCCCTCACTCTGGAATCCACCCCTACTATACCTGGTTCCCACCTATTTGCTATCTGCTTCTCTCTATCTGCTATTTTCTACCTGCTATAAGCTATGTCCTTTTCCCTCGAACTCATCATCATCTTTATCGCTTCCTGTATACTCTCACCGATGATCCTTCTGGGGGTATCATGGATTTTGCGTACGTGTTCGCTTCTTGATCGACCCCACCTGTACAAGTCAGAAGCAGGGAGAAAACCCGTTCCCTATGGCGCTGGGGTCTCGCTCATCCTGACACTCACTGCATTCGTTCCGATTCTCTATGGTGTTCTCGACTTCACTCAGGTCCTCGAGCATAGACTCCATATCATACTCGCACTTGCAGGATTCATCGCAGTTGTCTCATTTTTCGATGATATGGAGACGATCGGGAAATCACGATTTCATATTCATCCGATCCTCAGACTCGGCATGCAGATAATCGTCTGAGCGATTATCGGACTCACGAGTATCAAGATCTCCTATGTGAGTAATATTTTCGGATGAGTTCTGAATCTCTCTGATTACCATTTCGAACTCATGATAGCAGATTTCAGGGTCACGATCTATTATATTCCCCTCTTCATCACGATTTTCTGGTATGTACTCGTGTTCAATAGTGTGAATTTTTCTGATGGGGTTCCGGGTCTCACTGGATGATTCGCACTCATCTCCTTCATCATCCTCGGTGGATTGGCACTGAAGCTCTATATCTCAGACACATCGATCGCTGCGGGAGAGAATTCGAAATTCCTCCTCACACTCCTCGCGATCATTATTCCAGCAACATTCTTCCTCACAAAAGCAGATATTTCTCGAAAATTGATCATGGGTGACTCTGGAACGATCATGCTCGCCTTCTTCCTCGCAACATTCGCGATCGTCGCTGGAGGCAAGATCGCCACGGCAGTATCTGTCCTCGGTATCTACCTCATCGATCTCGTCTATGTCATCACGAGTCGTATCATGCGAGGGAAAAACCCTCTCAAATGAGATCAATCTACCCATCTCCACTTCCGACTCATGGAACTCGGACTCACACAGGGACAGATACGGACGATCATATTTTCCCTCACCGCGGTATTTGGTATTTCAGCGATATTCCTCCCAACAACTGGCAAGATCATACTCCTGGTATTTATAACGATCGTGACAATCTTTCTCACGGAGATTCTTTCA
>JANPGO010000086.1:0-4528 GCA_031423995.1 Candidatus Altimarinota bacterium
TGATATCCAGGCGCAAGAGGACTTCCTCGGAGATATGGACTTCAAGGTCGCTCGTACCTCGAAGGGGATCACTGCACTCCAGATGGACTGCAAGATCGCTGGTCTCTCAATGGATGTGATCCGAAATGTTTTCGCGAAATCGGTCGACGCCTGTGGATACATCATGGATGAGATGCAGAAATGCCTCGCTGAACCACGAAAAGAACTCTCTCCACTCGCACCATTTCTCCTCGCAGTCTTCGTCCCAGAAGAGAAGATGCGGGAAGTGATCGGAAAGGGCGGTGAGACGATCCAGCGTATCGAGAAAGACTATGGTGTCGAGGTGAATCTCGAGGATGATGGGAACTGTACTGTCACTGCGAAGACACAAGAGGCTGGAAAAGCAGCAATAGACTTCATCAAGGGAATCCTCAAGGATATCGAAGTCGGAGATGTCTACGAAGGCAAGATCGTGAAGATCCTCGATACGGTGGGGGCTATCGTCGAGATTGCGCGAGGCAAGGAAGGAATGATCCATATTTCGAAGTTCTGAGTGAAGGAAAGAATTGACAATGTGAACACTGTGGCTAAGATGTGAGAAATCGTCAAAGTCCGTGTCTACAATGTCGATAAGGAAAAGGGGCGAATCGGTCTCGAAAAAATGACAGAAATATCTGCGAGTCCTACGAGCGGCAATAGTTCTGTCATCCCGAGTGGAACGAGGGATCTGCCTCCGTCATCCTGAGCTCCAGCGAAGGATCCAGTTGGGAATTCAGATGTGGTGACTTCGGTATGGGAAGGATAATCCATAAAATTTAATTATGAACTGAAGTCTATTATTTCGTGGTGGTGCAGCTACAATGGCCAACCTGATTGCTATGCAGTGACTGTGACATCATGTTGCCACACAAGTGATTATATCTACAGGCAGGAAAAAAACTCCTTATGCTGACAATCCTGAGACAGCTTTTCCTGGAATAGTTGTTCTCTCCGAAACTAGTATTCCTAATACTGGCGTTGTTAGTCTTATTTTAGATATTTGTCGAAGGCTTGCCGATGTCCATGCCAGCAGTGAGGAATTATTAAGTAACTCCTCGAAAGCAGACGTAGAACATTGGAGTGAAAAAAGAAAATTAGGCGTCTCTCATAAAGATGTACCTCCACATGATTTTAATAATTTTATACAGTTGAATTTAAAAGGTAAAAAACCAATTATTTTCGAAAGAAGAGAAGTATACAAGACATCCCTTATTACTCTTATGCGGACATTAAGAGCGCTTGGTCTAAATGCGAAAGTATCGATGAATCCAGTTGATTGACTTTTTTGATTGTCAGTCTCCTGAGATATTGATACTGTTCGTAATATATTAAACACTCCTAAATAATAAATTTTAATATTTTAGGTCTTAAAAACTACTACAAACTATGTCTGATTTTCTAGACGGAGAGAGTATCAATGCAATACATGCTAACTTATTGAAAGCACTAGCACCTACCGAATCTACAAGATTAGTAATAGAAAGAGTCCTCAATCTAGGACAATTTCTAACTCAACATGCCTGATTTACTCTGATTGAAATTACAGACTACCAATCATGGATAGATGAATTGAATGCTATTTTTAGATCTCCACATGAATCTCCTGCAGAACTAGAAGAAAGTACTAATAGGCTTTCAAGTCTATCATCTAGTTTAGTAGTAAATGGATATTTTCCTATATCAGATAGCCCATTATCAACTCCACCCACAAATTGGAATCAATTACAAGATCTTCTCAATACTCAATTCCCAAGCATTTCTATACCAAATTCACTTTCCACAGCTTGAGTTAGATTTGCAAGTGAGATAGTTGAAATATTGAAACTTATCTCTGATAGATCTTGGATTATCCATCTCCATGATTTAAATATGACAGTGTCTGCAGCTTAATAGGGTAAGTTCTTTTAAATTCTTTTTATTATTATATAGATACTAATCTTCCTTCTGGAGGATTTTTTGTTGCCAAGAGACAGGATTGCTCTATACTTTTAGCATATTTGCTCTCATTGTTTTAGTATTCCATCTATCTGCTACCTGCTATTACCCACCACCTATCTCCTCCTTCCTATCTGCTATTACCTACCGTCTATGTCCTATCCTTCCCTCTCCCGGATTGTCCTCGAGACGATCGATCTCTATAGTTCCCGTACCGATCTACCACAGATTGATCTCACTCAGTTCCACACTCCCCTCGTCGTCGGGAGCGGAAATGGTTACTACACAGGACGGATACTTTTTCGTGATATCGGAGCATACTATGCCAATGAAGCTGAAGTAGAAAAAAAGCTCGTAAATATTCCCTCGATCACCGATGTCGTCGTCGTCTCGGCAAGTGGTGAGAAACATGCACCGATCATCCTCGAGGCTGCGAAGCGACATGGGAAGCTGACTTTTCTCATCTCCTCGAGTGAAGTGAGTACTGGTAGGAGTATAGCGGATGGATCGATCATCATGCCGAAGATCCGAGAACCCTATACATATAACACTTCCACTTATTTCGGCTATATGCTCGCCGAGACACCAGATATTGATCTCGTGAAGCTCAGAGAGTTCCTTATGGGTGAATTATCCCATGCTCTGTCATTTCGAACAAACCCTGAACTTGTTTCAGGGGAAGTGAGAAATCCTGCTCGAAATCATACTTCCCTTTTGTCATTCTCCGAAGGAGAATCTGATTCCGTCATTCCTGCGGAGAAGGTGAATTCTCACGAAGTGAAAAGAGAAGCTCCCCTAGGGGATGCAGGAATCTTAACTGATGACCAAAGATTCCGGGACAAGCCCGGAATGACAGAGCCGTTCAAAAATGATCTCTTCAATTCCCCTCTTGAGGGGTCGCCGAAGGCGGGGGTGGATGGTATCGACTTTTCACAGTTTTCCTCATTTTTCCTCGTCATCCCTGACGAGTTCGTCCTCCTGAGAGAGATGTTCGAAGTGAAGTTTATCGAGCTTTTCGGTCGGAAGGTGGCTCGAGATATCTTCTCCTATGAACAGATGAAGCACGCGACGACCGTCGTACAGGATTCTGGAGAACTCTTTATCTGTTTTGGAAATGATAGCTGAGTCGTCTATGGGGCGAATCAGATCAATCTCCCGATCTACGACGCTACCAGTTATGCTGCGATGATGCTCGTCGGATATTACGTCATCGGACTGATCCAACAATCACTTCCACCTTATTTCGCTCAGTCAATCGAGGACTACTGCATACGAGCCAAGGCACTCTCGGGATTCAATATCAAGGGGTGGGTGGAAGTCTAATAATTACTCTATGTATATTCCTTCTTCTTCCATTCTCGAGAAACTCAAAGAATTGAAGATACTTGTCTTTTGGAATACACTATGTGTATACCATCATCAATGATTCATGAGCCAGGTATATGAAGTTGATTCTTCCGTATGAAAGCTCATGATCCATATAACACAACTGAGCGATCCTGATGAAAAAGAAAACAGATGAAAAAAATTCTTGCAGTTGCAACAGGTGTTTCGTATATGGAATAATCCAAAAATTCCAAAGTATTACTGTATCGAATATGGCGATCTATTTCTGATAACGATACAGCAAAAAATACCATGAAACCCCGCCTGAACCAGAAGTATTGTAGACGGGGTTATTATGGATGATTTTCAGCTCAATAATACAGATATCTATTTTCAGCAACTTCTCTCAGAACTTGCTTCAGTTCATACTCAGTGACTTAAGCGAATATCATGAGATGAACTGAAATGAATACCTTGAGGAAACACGAACTGGAAAAGATACCTCGAAACTCATTTCAGAGAGTGGATTCGACTTAGTTCGCTCACAGAGCACGAATACGAAAAAATCATACATATAGTCAATGGGTTGTCTGAGACTTCATCATGCCTTATCCATGGAGATAGTATCAATCCGAGTAATATACTCATCTGAAAAGATTCAGAAATTTGCTGAATTATCGACTGGGAATGGGCGACCATTGGTGATCCGGCATGGGAATTTGCAGATATTGGATGGAAATGAGTAGTCTCTCAATATTGACTAGAACAATACTTCCTTCTTCGAAATATCTCCTCATCTGTCGAGAAAAAAGACTTCCTTGAAAGAATAGAAAAATATCATATACTCTGGCTCCTCTGGGGAACATCAATTCATAGAAAAGATGAGGATCAAATGATTTTCATCTCACTTCGAAATCTCCTTCTCAGCGAACTTAGTGTCCTGAAATAAAATATCTCTATTATTCTTCTCATGAATTCTTCACTCTACGCCTTCACCCTCGGTCGCGAATGGAAGCTCTCACTGGCTGAGCTTTTTGCTGTCTGGGGAGAAGAAGCATACAGAGAACATACTGAGACCATTGCAATATTCCAGATTCTCGGATATTCAGATGAACAGATTCAGAAGCGTTTCCTCACCATCGGTGGATCTATTCGCGTGATGAAAGTAATTGGCGAGTCCGATCCAAAACGGTTCCCAACTGATGTGATACAAGAAATCCAAGATGCACATTCCCGTCATTCTGAGGAA
>JANPGO010000087.1:0-22639 GCA_031423995.1 Candidatus Altimarinota bacterium
TTCGACGGCACTTGCGAGTGCTTCTGCTGCTCGGATCTTCATCTCGTCGGTGATTTTTTTCTTGCCGTATTTGAGGACTCACTTGAATATCCCGGGAAATGCGAGGACATTGTTTACTTGATTTGGATAGTCGGATCGACCCGTCCCAATGATCCTTATCCCTGCCTCTTTTGCGACTTCTGGCATGATCTCAGGAGTCGGATTCGCCATCGCGAAGACGATCGCATCACTTGCCATCGTCCGAGCCATCTCGAGTGTGAGGACTCATGCAGCTGAGACTCCGATGAAGACATCAGCACCAACGATTGCATCAGCGAGCGTTCCTGTACGATTTTCGAGATTGGTGAACTCGAGAAGTTTCTGCTTCGAGATATCGAGCCCTTCTCGACCCGAGTGAATAATTCCCTTCGAATCACAGGCGATAAAATGCTGGACTCAATAGAGGTGGAGGAGCTTCGTGATCGCGACTCAGGAAGCTCCAGCGCCATTGAGGACGACTTTGATGTCCTCTTTTTTCTTGCCAGTCACTTTAAGTGCATTGATGAGTCCTGCGAGGACGACGATCGCTGTCCCATGCTGATCATCGTGCATCACGGGAATATCGAGCTCAGCCTTCAGTCGTTCTTCGATCTCGAAACACCGAGGCGCTGAGATATCTTCGAGATTAATTCCGCCAAATCCATCAGCGATATACTTCACGGTCGTGATGAATTCTTCCACATCCTGTGTCCCGATGATGATCGGAAATGCATCAACTCCTGCGAATTCCCGAAAGAGCACACACTTCCCTTCCATGACCGGCATAGAGGCCTTATGTCCGAGGTTCCCAAGTCCGAGAATTGCTGATCCATCAGAGATCACGGCAATCGTACGAGACTTCAGCGTATAGTCATAGAGCTTCTGTGGATCTTTCGCGATTTCCCTACATGGCTCAGCCACACCGGGTGAATACGCCCATGAGAGATCATCGCGTGAATCAATATGTACAATGGCTTCCATACGGAGTTTTCCCTTATGTTCCTTGTGGAGTCGGAGGGATTTCTGGTAGATATCTTCAGACATAGTGGATGGGAGTTAGGTGTTGGTAGATGATAAGTAGACTATAGATTTTTCGAGAAAATGCAATAGAATCATGAGAATTGATCTCATAAAGAAGTATTGAATCTCAGTAAGAAATATCTATACTGGAAGCATACTTTCCTAAAAACTATGAAAAAATCCCTCTTCGCTGTCTATCTCGGTGGACGATACGGTGATACCTTCATCGAGGATCACGAGATTATCTTTGTTGTCGCTTCTGATAGGGATGAGGCAAAGAAACTCGCGAAAGCAAAATCCAAGATCAAAATCGATATTCACTGTGATGGCATCATCGAGATTCGGAATGTCGATGGCTATAGGATCAATATCACGGGAGGATGAGAAGAAAGTATTGTCTATGATAATAGCTATAGTGTACTCTAGGTACTGTATTTTCGGATTCAGCTTCCAGATCGGGAGTATCGAGAATGGCCTCGCGGCAGTTGTCCTCTTCGGACTCTATCTGAGAGGATATCTGAAGTGGAAGAAAGAGGAGAAGGTTTAAAATAGTCCTTTACGATAAATATTTGTATTATATAGATAATATGTATGATACGCGAAACTAGCTTTAAAAAATTATGGTTAATGGTATAGTATGATATCCAGAAATTGAACAAAGATACGCTGTAAATCCATATAATAAGCTCCAACTTCCTGTACAACACACTGATTATCATCAATGTGAAATTTGATCTTGAAGGTCAGAAGATATAATTTCAGAATTTAAATCCAGAACTACTAGTGTTCTTTCCCAGGATCGAGGAGAATTAGCTAGAATGCTAGATTGATTATTTTCTTGATTTGAAAGTTGAACCTTAATTAAGCTACGAATTCGCATAAAATCTAACCCATTTAATAATGAGCGCACATCTGAATTTACAGTTAAAGTAAAATCTCATAGTCAAAAATTTAAGAAGTATACAGAATACAACATTCCTATTAATCCAGATTTAGCGTTTAAACTTATAAGTCACTTATCTCCAAGGATTCAGAACTGAAATGATTTTGAGTATTGAGTAGTTAAGAGTAGATATATTGTACCATGACCTGATTGATTATCATGGGATGTTGATGTATTTAAATGACCAAATGCCTGACTTTATATCGCTGAAATAGAGGTAAAATCAACATCTACCCCTATTCAATTACCAAATTGGGCAGTTCGTAGAATGAATGGGTTCAAGAAATATAAACCCTTCTGAACTGCTGAACTTCAAGTAGTACCGTTTCAATATCAATCAGAAAAAGTAAGAAGGGTTTATCTTGAAGCGATTTGATTGTCATCACACCCATAGAATCAGAGTATTTAATATTTCTATCCTACCATCTTCCTCTTCAGTTCAGAATCCCCTCCTTCCCGAATAGAATAGATACATCCACAATAGTTCTGTCGGTAGATGTCATGCTCCTTGGTATATTCTACCGATTTTTCGAATCCTCACTTCTTGCGAAATGGGATATCGAGGAACTCGATTCCATATTTCTCAGCGTACTTATGCCCCATACGAAAGAGTTTTTCGAGATCTTTCTTTGGGGAGGTATTGAGACTCGACGTATAGATGGGGATCTTTAGCCGTGCAGCGAGTTTCGCTGAGACCATCATACGCATGTCGTAGCAATAGGTACACTTCTCTCCCCGCTCGGGCGTATGCTCGACTCACTTGATCCGCGTGAAAAAATTCCCGACATCATAGGCTCACTTGATATAGGGAATCCCCTCGATCTCACAGACCTTCACGAATGCCTCGTAGCGCTTATCATACTCGGATCTTGGCTGAATATTCGGATCATACCAGAAGCAGATCACTTCGTATTCATCACGGAGTGCAAGGATCGGCATCGTGACATCTGGTCCACAACATACATGGACGAGGATACGAGGCTTCAGTAAGCTCTTTTGTAAAGGAGCTGTCGACGACAAAGGAGGAGACTGAGGATTTTGCTCTGTTGTTTCAGACAAAAAATCTCCCCGCCCTTCGGGCACCCCTCTTTGCAAAGAGGGTTTACGATACAATCTATTTTCTAAGATATACTGCGAGATTCGCTTCGAGAGTCCGGTGATGATGAACTTCGGACTCTCTTCAAAGTATGCCTTCAGTCCAGTATATTCGGGGATGATCTGTCTGAGCTCCGTCGAGGAAATATCAGGAATATGACAGTCAGTGAAGACTTCATAGTTCTGGATCTGCTCTAATCCCTCCCCTCTCATCACGATCCCGAGTACTCGAGAGTGGCGATCCAGTCAAAAAGATGAATCATTGTTTTGTTCCTGGATTGCTTCGTTTCACTCGCAATGACTAAAACTCTCGGGGTCACGGGGAACAAATAATTTCCTTACTTTTTTCGCTGCATATCCATCCTCATCCCAGCTCGGCATACTCTCGATCGTATCCGTTCCGAATATATGAACGATACCTTCCCCATATTTCTCGCGGCAATACTCATCCACATCTCGAGTGATCATCTCTCCTTTCCAGTTTCGGATAAAATAATCATCTATGATAACTGTTTGTTCCTGTCATCCTGAGGAACGAAGGATCTGTTCACTTTCTTTTTCTAGCAGTTTTATCTTTTCAATCTTTTCTAGCATTCCTGTCACTTCCTTCTTTTCGCTCCTCTCTAGCACTCCCATCTTTTCTGTCTTCTCTGACTTCTCTAGCACTTCTGCCTTCCCTATCTCATCTACAAATATCTCAAGCATCGCGAGACGGTGCTCATCAGATACATGATACTGTTTATCATTGCGTGCGCTGGATGGAATGATGATGATTTTTTCAGGATGTTTTTTCGCAAGGATCGACTTCACAATTGCGGTATGCCCAACATGTGGAGGATCGAAGGCTCATCAGAAAATAAAAATCATAGAATGATAATATGGAAGTTCTTGAAAAAACAAAAAAATAACCCCAGTGTTGGGGTTATTTCCGAGAACCATGGCTCTCGAGGTGATGCTTCTGTCAGAGCTTATGCATCGCAGTATATCTGAGGAGCTCATATTCGAGTTCGATAAGTCTGTGTGGATCGATCGTTGTCCCATTCTCTTCCTGATACTGTTTCTTGAACATTTCTGCCTCTTTCTTCTGTGATTCGATGTATTCGAGATCAGTGAGCCCATCAGCATGTTCGATCATATCTGCGACGATCGTACAGACTTCTGGACTGATATTGAGGATCCCTCCACCGACCGCATACTCTCCAGTATGTATCTTGTTCCCGACATAGTATTCAATGAGCATGATTCCTGGACGGATCGCAGAAAGGAGTGGCTCATGTCCTGGAAGAACCGTGATTTCACCATCTTCAGTCATGATCGTGATACGAGCAAACTTCTCGGCAGTGAGGATATTTCAGGATGCAGAAGTGATTTGGAGATTCATGACACAAAAATTTAGAATTTAGAATTTAGAATTTAGAATTTAGAATTATTTTGATTCCAGATTCCGAATAAGACCATTAATCATCATTCATATTTGAGCATATTCATCGGACAATGACATAAAGACTGATTCTTCAATATATCATAGTTTATTCGCAATAAGAAGTTGTGTTTCAACTTCAGCTACTGAGCCACGAGCAATGGAAAGAAAATGAAGACAATTTTGCGTATATCATCGAGCATATCATTCTGCGATATTAGACGGAACCGATACTGTAGCCCTACGAATCTGATCAGATAAAGCTTTGTCATATACAAACTTGATTCTAAATTCTTACCTCTAAATACTATTTCACTTCTTTCTCAAATGCTGCCTTCACGTCATCAATACTTCCCTTGTACATGAAGTAGCGCTCAGGGATCTGGTCTGCTTCACCTTCGACGATCATCTTGAATCCACGAACGGTATCCTCGAGTTTTGCATAGACTCCTGGAGTTCCTGTGAACTGCTCTGCCACGAAAAATGGCTGAGAGAAGAAGCGCTGAATCTTGCGGGCACGGGACACGGTAAGTTTATCTTCTTCTGAGAGTTCATCCATACCGAGAATGGCAATGATATCTTGAAGCTCTTTATAACGTTGAAGGATTTTTTGGCAATTTCGGGCTACTGTATAGTGTTCATCTCCAACAATTTTCGGAGTCAGGACAGTCGAAGTCGAGTCGAGTGGATCTACTGCTGGGTAGATACCAAGCTCAGCGATCTGACGGGAGAGTGTCACTGTCGAGTCGAGATGGGCAAAAGTATTCGCTGGAGCAGGATCGGTGAGATCATCTGCTGGAACATAGACTGCCTGAACAGAGGTAATAGAACCATTCTTCGTCGATGCGATACGTTCCTGGAGTGCACCCATGTCCGTCGCAAGAGTTGGTTGATATCCTACTGCTGATGGGATACGTCCGAGGAGTGCAGAGATCTCAGACCCTGCCTGTGTGAAGCGGAAAATATTATCCACAAAGAGGAGGACGTCTCGCTTCTCGACATCACGGAAGTATTCAGCCATCGTGAGTCCAGTGAGAGCGACACGCGCACGAGGTCCTGGAGCTTCGTTCATCTGACCGAAGACCATGGCAGTTTTCTCGATGACACCGGAATCCTTCATCTCATGGTAGAGATCATTTCCTTCACGCGTTCGCTCACCGACTCCAGCGACGACCGAGTATCCACCATGCTCAGAGGCAATATTGTGGATGAGTTCCTGCATGATGACAGTCTTTCCGACTCCGGCACCTCCGAAGAGTCCTACCTTTCCTCACTTGAGCATCGGAGCAATGAGGTCGATGACCTTGATTCCCGTTTCGAAAACCTCAGTCTTCGTTGAGAGCTCTTCGAATGATGGAGATGCTCGGTGGATTGGAAGTTTTGATGCTGTTTTTGGGGCATCCATCTCATCGATCGGATCTCCGAGGACATTGAACATGCGTCCGAGTACCCCTTCACCGACGGGTACAGAGATCGGAGCGCCGGTAGCGATCACCTTCAATCCTCGTCTAACACCATCAACTGGGTTCATCGCAATGGTGCGGACGATCCCATCACCGAGCTGTTGCTGGACTTCGAGGATGAGTTTGGATGGAGCTCCTTCGACTTCGAGCGCTTCGTAGATCTCAGGAACCTTCCCGCCTGAGAATTCGACATCGATGACGACACCAATGATTTTTGTGATGATACCAGTATGCATAAAGTTATGAGTTATGAGTTATGAGTTATGAGTTATGAGAGATAAGACGGAAATTCCCGACCTTACGCCTTATATCTTATAGTTTATACCTAAAATACGGGCGGATTATAGGAAAAAGTGGAAGAAATGCAAAGGAAAATGGCAGAAAAAATATCAATTTTGAAGGATTTGGGATAATGAAAGAGGTATGTTATACTAGCAACAAATGAATTTATACGATGATACATCAGTGAATACTTTCCCCTCCATAGATAGTCCGATTTTAGATCTGATTCCAGAGGTCCATATTCGGCAAAAACTCTTTGAGCTTATTCCCTATAATTATTCGAATGCACATTCAATATTGGTGATGTTTACTCAAACTGAATTATACCAGAAGCTCATTTGATGAACATTTGTGAATTTAGTAGACTTCTTGAGTAAAGTTCATAATAAAACAGCATGTGCACACGTACATGAAAAACACGCAATAATGCACAGATATGATCCTTCACAAATTACAGCGACTGTATTTACTCCAGAAATATGTCAACATAAGGACTTCTATTCTGGATGTGGCCATTTATGATTGAATGGCATACTTGTAGCAATATCTATCTGAGCAGCATTACGAGATATTTTGGAACAGAAAACTTGAGACTTAGCTCATGCACGAATGGCTGCATACAGTTTACGACATAATGACTCACGTGCGTGAAATGCATATGCAGAAAATTTGTGAGCTAGAGAAATCGATATGATTAGGGAAACTCAAAAGCGTACATGAGATGATGTTGCAGCTATATGTCATGATTTAGCACAATATATAGCTAGAAATCTTTGATCTCTTAATTAATACTTGGGTAAATACGTACATTCAACTATTTTCACTGATCCATCGCCACATTCGAGAGACGATCCGCTTCCTTATTGTTCTCGCGATAGACATGTGTATATATAATATTCCCTCACCATGAGGCTATCGCTTCAAAAATCGATAAAGCGATTTTTTTGAGTTCTGCATTCTTGATTTTGTACCTTCCTGAGAGTTGTTCAACAATGAGCTGACTATCTGCTCGAAGCTCGATCGAGGTGGCTCAGAGTTCGATCGCTCGAGTGATAGCGAGGTAGGCAGCCGTATATTCTGCGATATTGTTGGTCGCGACTCCGATATATTTGTAGCGCTTCTCAATAGCATTTCCCTGAGGATCAACGAGAAAAATCCCACAACCAGAAGGTCCAGGATTTCATCGGGATCACCCGTCTGAGTATACGATAATATGCATCTTCCTAAGCAAGTGATTCGAGTCTGAGAAACTGTGGCGTGATATAGTAGAGGAATTTCAGTGCACCTGGAGTGACATCCTTCCAGTCCATATCCTCTGGGAGCGAGAGGACAATGACTGATCCCTTTTTCATCGAAGGAACTCCATCATTCGAGAGGTAGCCTGCAAATCGTGAAAGATCATTATTGTGTCCGACGATGACGAGAATATTGCAATCACGCTTATTCTTTTTCACGACTTTCATATGTACCATCATCGCATCACGATCTGGTGATACATCTTCATTGTAGAGTTCTCGATCATACTCAACTGATGCAATATTGAACTTCTGTGCAATTCCGAGAGCAGTGGCCTTGGTTCTTGCAGCAGGACTCGAGACTATTCGGTCAGGCTTCACCCCGATAAGTCTGAGGTAATTCGCGACAATTTTATTCGAATTCTCCCCTGCGGGTGTGAGCGGACGATCAAAGTCATTTTCTCCCCATTCATCTCGCTCGACAGCATTGGCATGACGGACGAGAATTACCTGTTTCTTTTTGATATTGTTGAACATGTGGGCATTATATGCAAAAAACCCCCCATACAAATGGGAGTATTTTTTTTCGGCTTACATTTAGAATTTACAATTTATAATTTATAATGACTAGCTATCCTTCATACTTTCAACTCCATTCACGATCTCAGAGACCTCCTTCGTGATCGCTCACTGACGAGTCTTATTATAGATGAGTGTCAGTCCGGTTGCCTTCTTGTTTGCACTATCCTTTGCATTCTTCATGGCAACCATTCGAGCAGCATGCTCAGAAGCCTTGGCTTCAAGAAGTGTCTCATGGATGACTGCATCGAGAATCATCGGGATTGATATCGAGACGATCGTCTCGATATCTGGCTCGATCGTATACTCACCATGGTATGACTCTTTCTTGAACTTCCCGCCTGCGACACGCTCGAGAAAAGTAAAGATATCATCAGTGTTGATCGGGAAGAGGGTCTTGGTAATTGGAAGCTGGGTAATCGCTGACACATAGTGATTGTAGACGATGGAGATCTTGGAATATTTACCACTCTTCCACTCTTCAGTGATGAGTCGAACCATCCTCCGAGACTCCAGTGGTGTGAGTGGATCTTTCACTTCATCGGAAAAATCAGCCACGAGATCTTGTCATGTACGGAGGACAAAATCTCGAGCCCGTTTTCCGATCGTGATATAGCTATATTCACGAGTATAGGGAGTATCTCGGTCATCACGGATGTACTCAGTTGCCTTCTTGTAGATATTCGTATTATATCCTCCACAGAGACCCTTCTGAGAAGCGACGAGAATGAGGAGTTCTTTCTTGGATTCTGGAACACGGGAAAACTGCCCGAGCACATCATCGTTGTTTGCGATTTTCCCGAGAATTGAGAGGGTTGCAAGAGCAAAAGGCCTGAGTGCAATAACACTTTCTTGTGCCTTCTTCATCTTCACGGTCGAGATGAGTTCCATCGCTTTCGTGATTTTTCCTGTATTCTTGACGGACTTGATTCGAGATTTGATTTCTTTACCTGAAGCCATAGAAGAATAATTTACAATGAATAATTAACAATTTACAATTATTCTTATTTCTTCACAGAGAAGAGTTTTCCAAAGTTCTCAAGAAATGCCTTGAGAGATTCCCTGGTCTCATCAGAGAAGTCACGACTCTCGCGGATTGCAGTGAGGATTTTTTCTTCACGATCGAGAGCAAGGAAGAGATCATGTTCGTACTGACGAACATGTGCGACATCAACCATATCGAGGTAGCCCTGAGCACCTGCGAAAATCATACAAACCTGCTTCTCGAATGCAACGGGTGAGTAGATATCCTGCTTGAGGATCTCAACCATTCTTTTTCCGCGCTCGAGCTGTTTCTTGGTATCCGCGTCAAGATCAGATGCGAACTGAGAAAATGCTTCGAGTTCACGATACTGAGCGAGTGTGAGTTTGAGTGTTCCTGCGTTTTTCTTCATTGCCTTTGTCTGCGCCGATCCTCCTACACGTGAGACGGAGAGTCCGACGTTGATCGCGGGCTTGACACCCGAGTTGAAGAGTCCTGATTCGAGAAATATCTGTCCATCAGTGATAGAGATCACATTCGTCGGAACATAAGCTGATACATCGCCTCCCTGTGTTTCGATGATCGGGAGTGCCGTCATAGAACCTGCTCCGAGTGCATCTGAGAGCTTCGCAGCACGCTCGAGAAGACGAGAGTGGAGATAGAAGACATCTCCAGGATACGCCTCACGTCCTGGAGGACGACGAAGGAGGAGTGACATCTCACGGTAGGCATTCGCATGCTTGGTGAGGTCATCATAGATGATGAGTGCATGCTCACCCTTGAACATGAAGTATTCACCCATTGCAGCACCTGCATAGGGAGCAAGCCATTGCATCGCTGCTGGAGATGATGCCCCTGCCGCGACGATGATGGTATAGTCCATAGCTCCGGCCTTTCGAAGTTCCTCTGCAATAGCAACAACTTTCGAATCCTTTTGTCCGATAGCAACATAGATACACTTCACTCCATTTCCCTTCTGATTGAGGATCGTATCGATCGCAATCTGTGTCTTCCCTGTCTGACGATCACCGATGATGAGTTCACGTTGTCCGCGTCCGATTGGTACAAGAGCATCGATCGCCTTGATTCCCGTTGCCATTGGCTCATGGACTCATTTTCGGCTCATAACTCCTGTTGCAACATTCTCTGCTGGACGATGTTCTGTCGTCTTGATCTCACCATGTCCATCGATTGGGTTCCCGAGAGCATCGACAACACGACCGAGAAGTGATTCTCCTACGGGAATCTCGAGGATCTTCCCTGTAGCAGTTGCTACCATACCTTCATGGATCGAACCAAAACCCGAGAGGATCACGACTCCAACAGAGTGCTCTTCAAGGTTCATGGCAACACCAAGAGCACCAGACTCGAATGCGACGACTTCATTGTAGGCAATATTCTTGAGTCCGATGATCTTCGCGATACCATCACCGAGATAGACGACTTCTCAGGCATTCATCCTCGTTGGTGAGAGGTCAGCTGTATCGATCTGTTTCTCGAGGGATTTGATGAGTTCTTGTGCAACTTGGACAGGAGATTGAGACATAGGAAAAATATTAGGGAGTAGCTTTTAGATACGAATTACAGTAGAGAAAATACAATTTAGAAGAGTTGAGCGAATTTCTGGAATGTCAGATCGACGAGGTCATCCCCATATCGGACACGGATCCCCGAAATAAGTGATGGTTGTTCTTGGTATACGAGATGCTCCATGGAGCCTGTATAGTCTGGAAAGTAGTGTTTCATCATATTTCCAGCATATTTCTCGAGCAATTTCTGGTCGATTCATGGTGCATATTCGACGGTCGGAATGAGCGCATCTGGATGACGTGGGTCAACCAGTTTCGCTCGCTTCCCTACCTGACGCAGTGAGTTCTTGTAGTCACGCAGAATTCGAAGTGCTTCAGAGAGAGCGGAGGATGAGTACTGTGAGAAATCAAGATTCGACATAAGTGAGGGTTCAAAAAAAACAATGAGAGAAACTGAGTATGGAAAGAGTAAATATTACAGGGAAATGTTCTTTGTCTGTGTCGCAAGAAAGTCGGCATGTTCCTCTGAATTTTCTCCGAAAATTTTTGCATTCAGCTTGAGTGCGATATCGAGAACTTTGGTACGAAGTTCATCTGCCATAGTCTTTCGCTCGTGAACGATATCAGTAAAGCCCTTTGAGCGAGCAATATCTGCATCAGTATTTGCCTTCTTGAGTATTTCTGCGCCTTCTTTTCTCGAGTTTTCGATAATTTCGGTTGCTGTGATACGAGCATCGACTTTCGCTTGATCCACGATATTTGCCGCCTGATTATGAGCATCTTCGAGAACATGTGCGCTTTTCGCAATCTCCGCTTCGAGTTCTTTTCGTTTCTTCATTTCTCCATCGAGAAACTTCAGATACGGAACGAAGAAAAATCGACGCAATACGAGTGCAACGATGAGAAAATTGATTCCTTGGATCAGGAATGATCAGAGGTCAAAGAGTGCCATAGAAAATTATTTAGTTACGAGGAACAGTGCTGCAAAGGCGAGGAGTCCTGGGACTTCACAGAGAGCGATAGCAGTCAACATCTTGGCATTGATATCACCAGAAACTGATGGATTGCGTCCGATTGCCTGCATAGCACCCATACCGATGAGTCCGATACCGATTCCAGAACCGATAACACCGAGAAGAGCAAATGGAAGGTAAGCCATAAAATGAAAAATGAGAAAAATAAAGGATAAAAAGCTATCTTGATCTGAAGGGTACGGAGGGATGTATCCGATTAGCTTCCAGTCTTGAGTGGGCTTTTTCCTGAAGAACAGGCAGAAATCAATCGAAGACTTCGGTCTGGTATCCAGTTATAGGTATTGGTGACTCGTAACTAGTGATTGGGGATTGGTATTTGTATCTATTTTTGTTCCTTCTAATAACTAATTACTATTCACTCGTTACTATTCTAATGCTTCTCTGGAAGCGATTCGCGGATATAGAGTGAGGAGAGAGTCATGAAGATATATGCTTGGAGGAAGGCAACGAGGAGTTCGAAAAACCAAAATGGAAGCGTGAGAATACGGAATGCACCATCGAGAACTGGGATCTTCTCACCGATGAATATCACAACCGAGATCAGGATCATACCGACAAAAATATTCAAGAAAAGACGCATCGAGAGTGAACCGATACGGATGAATTCACCAGCAAAGTGGAGCCATCCGATAAAGACGCTGACGATCTTCTCGGCAACAGAATCTCCATGGTAGTGGAAGAGATAGTGCTTGAGTTGATGGAGTGGTCACTTGAGTCTGAAGGCCGTAAACTGCGCGAGCATAATCACTGTGAGGGAGAAGACGAGCGTTGTCGAAAGATCAGAATAGATCGGACGGAGGTATGCGCCCAGCCATTCATCACGCGATGAGAGGACGATGAAGTCCATCACGAGACCGAATATATTCCCGAGAAAAATCACAACCATAAGTCCTCCGAGGAGCCAGATATATCTATTGGCTGCTTTCACATCTCCGAGGAGTGATCCAATATAGGAGACAAGTCGTGAGACAATATCTAGGCCAAATGTTTTGAGTTTTGGGAAACGCTTCGTCTGGATTGCGATAGAGAAAAAGGCGATGAGAACAAAAAGAATCGCCATAAAGATCCACGTCGAAAAGATTGTATTCGTGATATGAATACCGCCGATATTCCAATCCAGAATATTCTCCCCTCGAGGAGTGGGAATATGTGGTCAGACCTGTTCTGCGGTGCTATGTACTGCTTCTGTTTGGATCATAATACTCCGTGTGAAATCGCGGGCGAGTATATGAAAACGAGATTTTTTTGCAAGTGATTTTTGAAGGAAAAGAAAAATCCTCCGAGAAGGAGGATTTACTCCGAGAGGGAGGATTTACTATGAGAGATATTTTTACTTGATTTCCTGAATCTTTCTTTGAACTGTAAATTAATAGTTGTCATCATTTGCAATTCTTCTTTGAACTGTAAAAGGATAGTTGTCATCATTACTCTTTACTCCTTCCTTAAGCCATGGATATTTTACGATAATATCGGGATTTTGTGCTTGTACTAGATCTCATATCTCAAATGGACTGAGTGGAAGACTTCATAGATCTAAGATTCTTCGAATTCAACTTTGTACTCAACGTGTTAAATCTCATATCTTCAGAGCAAGCCCTATATAAAAACTCTCTTCCTTTTTGGTCCATCGATTTGAAGGTCATCTAGATACAATCTTTGTCTGTCTCCAATATCTATCTGAGGAATGTTCTTGTGTAGGTATGACCATGTGTATATATGTAAATAATAGTGATTATATCATTCTCTCTCTCTCTCTTGTAAAGACTTTTTTGATAAATATTGATCACTATATTTTCATAAGATATTGAGACAGTAAGAAAAGAACAATTTTCATTGTCCTGTTCTTTTATCTATCTGCTATTATCTATTTACTATCAGCTATTCCCCCATCACTACACATCCTGTCTTCTCCGATGAGAGATCAGCTTCTTTGAGTCTGTATTTCATGACAGCAGGTTCTGTGGCACCAAGTGTGACAGCGATCTCATGCGCCGATTCACCATAGGTCACGAGGAGACGAGGTTCGATCTTCTCGAGGATGGGTTGCATCGACTTCGCACCTGGCATGATGAGAACATCGATATTCCCGAGGAATTCGAGCGTCTCCGTCGAGATCTCCGTGATGAGAGTTGGGATATAGGCAACCCAGTATCCCTCGACGCGAAAGTGGTAATAATTCTGCTCATTCTCCGTGCGAACGTAGAGGAGAAATCCTCCTTTCTCGTACTCCCCTGCCATCTCGATCGGCATGGTATCAAGAGTGAATGAAGTGGAGGTGAGTTCGATCGATTTTTTCTCTGACTCGATCGAGAGGGTTCATTGCTTGTAGAGGATGTCCATAGTAGTGGGTTAGTGATTGGTAATTAGTGATTTGACGTTAGCGGGAAACATTACTGGATTGAATAAGTTTAGTAAGCATTTTTCCAATTATATCTAACTCAACCTCAAGTATATTATACGAATCTTGTGTTATAAAACCGAGGTTTCTTGCTATGAAAAGTTGTGTATCAATCTCTGAGCAAGAACCCCGAGAAATATAGAGAAAATGTATTTGCTCCTTTTCAGTTCATCGAGCACATCATTCTGCTATATTGCTTGGAATGGAAATACTCGCTCGCTTCAACTGATCGATCAATCAAAATTGTTCTGTTTTCGGAAAAGACTCGAGGATTTTATAAATATCACTTACAAAAGCAATACTTCTTTGCCAAACTTGTAAATCTTTATGATGCATAATGTAAAATTTGATCTTTAGCCAAATGAACACTCAGATCGTTAATTTTCATTTTTCAGTTGCCAATCACTATTTACCAATCACCAATCACTAGTTTCTACATAAAGTGTCGATTCTTCTCAAGGAGCCCGACAACATCAGGCTTTAGAAAAACGGTTTTGAGTTCTTCAGGGGTGAACCACTTATAGCCGACGAAACGCTCTTCTTTGCGTGGACGAGGTTCTGTCTTACCTGTATAGCGGACGAGAAAAAGGGAAACTTCTTTGTGGATGATCGGGGCGCCTTCGAGATATCCGGCGATGAATGAATAGGCAATCTTATTCATGAACTTGACGACATTGAGATCAGTGACTGCGAGTCCTGTCTCTTCTGATATCTCACGAAGAGCGGTCTCGAGTGCTGTCTCATCTTCTTCTATATGTCATTTTGGGAGAACATATTCGAGTTCATTTTTCGCATTTTTCCAGGCGAGCATGAGGACTTGAATATTTTTTCAGATTTTTCTATACACCAATCCGCCAGCACTCTTTTCGTGGAGTTCTGTCATATGGATGAATGTTGGTAATAGATGCATTATAGCAATAATATGGAAAAAATCAAAAAAGTTCTCGTCAAAAAGTTGCATTTTCGGACTTTCTCGATACTGTGTTGACATAATTTTCCTCAGAACTGTCGTGCTCCTCGTCACACAGATTGTAATTGTAGCTCATGATCATTCATGGTTTACAATGTATAGTTTATAATCCATAATTCATAATTATACCAATGCGCTTCCGTATTAGCACATCACTCTTCCGTAAGGCAATCGAAGCTGCAAGTCATGCAACAGGAGCGAATACGCTCACTCCCATACTCGAAAATATCCTTATCGAAGCGGGCTTCAAGAAACTCATTGTTACCGGGAACAACCTCGAAATGGCAATAGAATATATCATCGAAGAGTGAGTCGATGTCGAAGTAGAAGGCAAATTCACGATCTCATCGAAATTCCTCACTTCCTATATTGCCCTCGTACAGGATGATGAAGTCACGGTCGAACTCGAAAAGTGAGGAAGTCTCAGATTCAAGACAAAATCAAGTGAAACCAAGTTCAAGTGAGCCAGTGCAGACAAATTTCCCGTGATCCCAACACTTGTGAAACAAGCTCCACTCTCCCTCGAAGCCCGAGATCTGAAGGTTGCTATCGAAAAGACTCTTTTTTCTACTGCTGATGGAGCTATCCGCCCAGTGCTCGCAGGGATTTATTTGAAGCCAACTCAGGATGCACTGATCTTTGCATCCACAGATAGTTTTCGACTCTCGGAACTGAGAGTGGCTGTCATCGGTTCTGACAATGCTCCCGTCATCATCCCGAAGAAGTCAGCGCAAGAACTTGCTCGAATCGTGACTGAGGAAGATGATGCAAAGATGATAGAACTCTATTTCCATGAGAATCAGCTCCTTGCCGTACGCGGGAATATCCGCCTCTCGTCACGTCTCCTCTCTGGGAAATTCCCAGAATATGATGGATTTTTCCCAAAAGAACACACGACGAAGACAACAGTCCTCCGCAGTGACCTCATCACGAGCCTCAAGCAAGCCAATCTTGTTGCGAGAGAGAATAATTATAATACCAGAATCCGTTCTCGACACGAAGGTGTCGTTGAGATCACAACAGGTGATACGGAAGTCGGGAATTCGAACATATCGATCACTGGATCAGTCGAGGGACAAGAGGAAATAATCGGTATCAATGCACAATATCTCCTCGAGACACTCTCAGTCATGCGAGAAGACTACGTGAGTTTCGAATACAAGTCTGCACTCTCTCCGATCGTGATCAAGTGAGTCCCAGCTGAGGATGGAAAATATGCCTATCGTCACCTCATCATGCCACTGAAAATCTAATAAATATAGGTATAAACTATAAGGTATAAGTCTGTTCGGTACTCCTTACACCATGCTTTGCACTAAACTGAGTTAAAAAAATATTCCAAGAGAACCTACTAAGATTATACTTAGTTGATCCCTCATATCTCGACATTCATACCTTATAGTTCATAATTTATGCTTCATTCCCTCTCTACCCTCGAACAACGTATGATCGATACACTTCCTGATATTATGACGGAATCAGCACTTTTCGAGTACAAAAATACGATCCTCGGAAAAACCGGCGAACTCACGATCATCTTGAAGTGACTAAAAGACCTCTCTCCAGAAGAGAAATCAACGGTCTGAAAGCGTGCCAATGAACTCCGTGATATCCTCACAGAAGCATTCGAGCTCAGGCGAGTCACGATAAAGCGTGCAGAAATCGATGCACAACTTCAGAGTGAATGGGAAGATGTCACGACTCCATTCCTCCCGAGTGAATGAACTCTCCATCCACTCACTCAAGTCCGTCAGGATGTCGAAGATACCTTCCGTCGCATGGGATTCGACATCTATGAGTCTATGGAAGTGACAACTGAGTATCTGAATTTCGATGCCGTCAACGTCGCGAAAAATCACCCAGCTCGAGATATGCAAGATACCTTCTGGCTCGAAGGAGATGGGAATGTCCTCGCAACCCAGACTTCCTGTATGCAGAACCTCATCATGCGAAATAATACTCCGCCAATCCGTTCAGTGATCATCGGACGAGTGTTTCGCAATGAAGATGTCGACGCAACGCATGAGAACACCTTCTACCAGATCGAATGTGTCGTAGTGGATAAAGGCATCGGAATCGGACATCTGAAGTTCACGGTTGAGACGATGCTCTCTGATATCTTCGGAAAGCAGGTCGAAGTCCGTATGCGACCTGGATATTTCCCATTCGTCGAACCGGGCGTCGAGATTGATTTCTCGTGTCCATTCTGCAATCGCGCAGGATGTCGAATCTGTAAGGGATCTGGCTGGATCGAATTCATGGGTGCAGGACTCATCCATCCGACCGTCCTCAGAGAAGGCTGACTCGATCCTGATGTCTACAGTGGATTCGCATTCTGAGCAGGACTCAACCGTCTCGTCATGATCCGACATGGTATACCCGATATGCGCTATTTCCAGAATCCAGACATTCGATTTTTGAAGCAATTTGTGAACTAGTGATACGAAAATAGTTCAATAGTTGCACATTTACAAAAATTCTGCTATACTTATGGTAGAATTTTTTTATGTTTACACGAAATACCCTCATCGACACGTTCCGACAAATTCTCATTACCAGTGAGAAGCAGTATATCATACTCGTATGACCATCCGGATCAGGAAAGAGTCACCTCTTGAATACACTGAGACACGATGAAGGACTTTCAGATGAGACAACTCTATGGATTGATCCATATGCGCCAGATCTTGCTCAGCTACTCCAAGATATCCCAGAAAACATCAAGACTCTTGTTTTCGATAGTGAGCATGGCATCGACGAATCGTATTTTCGTACATTTATAGAATCATATTCGATCGATAATCAGTGTATCTTTACAACTGAAGAACGATTTACGGATGAGGATTGTATATTTTTCTCTGTTCCCTTCGTGAGCTTCAGAGAATATGCAGAAACTACTGGATATACGATCAATATGGGACAAGTATTTTCTGGTGAATCAGATATTTCCTGACTCAATAAGCTCAAAGATGCTTACATTTATCTCTGAGATCGCCCTCGACATATCGACCTTCCTGAGAGTATTCATGATGATTTCCTCTCAATATGTACAAATATTCAATCAGAATTGTTCGAAAAAGAATATACACAGTTCATAGAATTCATGCGAACTCTTGCTATGGAGACAGGAAATGCATTCAAGGCTGACAAGCTCGCAAAACTCCTCGGTATCACGAGACGAAAGGTGAATAAATACATGGAACTCCTCCTCAAACACGGCATCGTGAAGGCGGTTGGTCCATGGGTTCAGGATACCGATACTGAGACATCCCGCCATGTGAAGATCTATTTCGCTGATCTTACATTCTATAGGTCGCTTCTCTCTGATATGTATTATCAAGGAGCAATGAAGCTCTGAGCCCTCGAGAACTTTATCTATCTCGAACTCGAGAGGAAGCTTCGTGAAACCCATGATATCTTTTATTACCGGAAAAAGTCAGGATCTGAGGTGACATTCATCCTCGAAGAGCGATCGACGAAGAAAATAACTCCCATCGAAGTCGTTCCTCGAGATATCGACTTCCTCTCACAAGCACTGAAATCATTCGACTCAGACTATCACGATCGGGTCGAACGATACATGATCATGAATGAATCAAAAGCAGAAAAAAAAGATCTCAACGGAAAAATGGTTCTCATTCTCCCGCATGCAACAATATAATCCGCCAAAATTGGCGGATTTTCTTTACTTTTAGGCTTGCTTTTATAGACTGTGAGCCAGAGTAATTTTTTGGAATCTTTTCCTATATTTTCCTTCATAATTTTCATAATATGCACCTCGTTATCATGGCGGCAGGCGAAGGATCACGACTGCGGCCACTTACAGATACCACTCCAAAACCCCTGATCAAGATCTGTGGGAAAACTATTATCGAACACAATATCGAATCAATTGTTGATGGGTTCGATGAGATTTTCCTGATCGTGAAGTACAAAAAAGAGCAATTCAAAGAGTATTTCTGAGAATATTACCAGGGAAAAAAAGTACACTATATCGAACAGTGAGATCAGAATGGAACAGGCGCAGCGATCCTGAGTTTGAAATGACACATTGATGGGGAATTTGTTGTCATTTCTGGAGATGATCTCTATGATCCTGCAGATCTCGTGAAACTCAAGGAGCAACTTGGATATGCAACCCTCGTACAGGAGACTGAAACCCCTGAACTTTTTGGAATATTCACTCTCAATAAAGAAAAGCAAGTCACTGGTATTATCGAGAAACCAACAGACAGAAATCTCTGAAACCTCGTCAATATCGGATGTCACCGTTTCGATGCAGCTATTTTCGAAGACCTCGAAAAAACGCCACTTTCACCACGTGGCGAGCTCGAAATCACTGACCTCATTCATCACTACATCAGAGAGAAACAATATTCAGTCGTGGTAGCTGAATGAAGATGGATAGCAATCGGGTATCCATGGCACCTTCTCGATGCCAATGATGCTATCATAGGAAACTATACAGAGACAGTCAATAATGGTGGAACGATCGAGGAAAGTGTAGTCATCAAAGGATATATCTATATCGAAAAAGGCGCAATACTCAAGTCTGGAACATATATTGAGGGGAATATTTATATCGGTGAAAATGTCCAGATCTGACCATTCACCCATATTCGAGGGAATACTTCTTTTGCCAAAGATGCGCGTGCTGGATCATTCTCAGAGATTAAATGATGTTATTTCGGAGAACATACGATCGTAGCACAGTGAACAGTTATTGTTGATACAGTTGCGGGGAATGATGTGAATTTTGCCTCGGGAATGATCACAACCAATTGGCGACATGATAACAAAAATATTCGCGTCATGTCTAAGTGAATTCTCGTCGATACTGGAAGACGAAAATTCTGAGCGATTGTCGGAGATGGAGTTCGATTCTGAGCGAATACAACGATCTATCCTGGAAGGGTTATCGAAACGGGCACCACGACAGTTCCTGGAGAAATAATAAAATAACAACATGAAACACTTTCTCTTCATCCTGACTTGAATGCTCCTTGCCTCTATTTGAGGGATTTTTCTTTTTGCCTCATATGAGACGAAGTATGTCCCATCACAGGTACAGACAGGAGTTGAATCCCCTCCTCTTTCTCTGAATACGACTGATTCATGAACGGCATCAGGAGGAGAAAATATTGAATCAGGAAAAGTAATTCCACCAAAAATCTGTGTCGAAAATCCGAAAGTTCATTTCTTCATGTATCACTACATCCGCGATGATGATACCCACGATACACATGGAACACACGAGTTATCAATTCCTCCAAATCTCTTCGAAAAACAGATGGAAAAAGTCCATGCTCTTGCAGCTTCTGGTTCAGTATCACTGATGCAGTGAACTGAGTTTCTCAGTGCACTGAAGGAGCATTGCTATCCAGGAAAGGAGATTTGGATCTTCACCGATGATGATGGTTGGATCGATACCTACGCGTCCCTCTATCCAATCGCGAAGAAATATGAAGTTCCATTCTTTCTCGGTATCATCGCGAACCGACTCGACAAGCCAGGATTCGTCACTCGAACCCAAGTACAAGAAATATCGAATAATCCTCTTTTCACAATCAGCTCACATTCACTCACTCATAGTGATGAATCACATATGGATATTGATACAGAAATCCATGAGATGTGTGAGTCGAAGAATATTATCGAATCAACGATCTGAAAAAGTGTAGACACATACATCTACCCAAGTGGTCGCATCGGCACCTGAAGTGTCCACAATATAGAAGTTTGCGGGTATACGCTTGCGTGGAGTACACAGTTTGGTTCAACGTTTCGCCCAGATTCAAATAAATGGGCGCAAGTGAATCGAACTCGTATCGGACGAGAGACTTCACCAGAATATTTCGAGAAACTCCTTCTTGATAACACTGGAACTGCACGCTAAGAAGGGTATTTTGTCAGTAAAAGAAAGTTTATCTTGTAAGCTTCGGGTCGGATACTTTACTATATCAGTGTGAAATAGGATTAACTTGAATTCAATAAGTCTATTAGAGCATATTGAATAATACGAGTGTTCCGTCATTCTGACCGGAGTGATAGTCAGTACGCCCCTTGTGGGTGAGAATCCAGATTTCAGGTTCTCTGGATCCTTCGTTTTACTCAGGATGACGGGAACAAGGAATATTATATGGGCGAACTTTACAAATTCTCATTAGATGAGTTTGGAATAGATCTTACAATAAAAATCAAAGAACAATAATAGTACCTAGTCCTCAAGAATAATATCGACACCTTCAAGGTCAATGAGGAGGTCTAGAAGTCGATAATAAGCGCTCATTTCTTCATCTCCATCGTGATCTTGATCAAGGATGTCTTTGAGTTTTTGACGTTCATGAATGACAACTTTTTGGAGCCCAATATCAGTGAGGACTTCGTAGAGTGCATCAAGATTGCGAGAATAGAGCGTCGCTCGATCACCGATGAAGTGCTCCACATGAGCATAGAGGTCATCGATGGAGTGGATATCCTTGGCATGAATATGGAGAATAGTGTGTGACATAGAGCTATCATAGAGAAAAGTTTGCTTTTTGCAAAAAAAATACTAGAATCCCCATGTCCAAGTATCACGTGAAATGTGGGAGTTCCTACGGTTTTCCTGGTCAGAGAGCCAAAAAAGAACGATTGGACCAAATTTATTTTTTCACGTTTTTCATTATGTCTAAAACTCACGGCAAGAAATACAATCAGGCAGTTGCCCTCGTCGAAAAGGAGCGCTCCTATACAGTTGACGAGGCGGTAGAGCTCCTCGAACGTACGAATACAGTCAAATTTGACCCGACGATCGAACTCCATTTCAATCTCGGAATCGATCCTCGTCAGGCTGATCAACTCGTCCGCTCGACTCTCTCCCTCCCTCACGGAACAGGAAAGATGAAGAAGATCGGTGCCTTCACTGATCTCGGAAATGAAGCAGAACTCAAGGCACTCGGTGTCACTGTCGCAGGAAATGATGATCTCATCGATTCTGTCCTCCAGGGACACGTGGACTTCGAGATCGCAATCGCGACAACAGGTATGATGAAGAAGATGGGTAAGGTCGCAAAAGTCCTCGGACCAAAGGGTCTCATGCCGAATCCAAAGGCTGGAACCGTCGGTGATGATCTCATCGCTATCGCGAAAGAGCTCATGGCTGGACGATTCGAGTTCAAGAACGACAAGCAAGGGAATATCCACTCAATCGCTGGGAAACTCTCATTCGGATCCAAGAAACTCAAGGAGAATATCGAATTCTTCGTGAAGACGATGAAGGCTGCTCGTCCAACAGGACTGAAGGGCTCTGCATCGTTCATCAATAGTATCTACGTCTGTAATGCTATGGGTCCTGGTATCAAGCTCGATATTAGCAATGTCTAATTCTCGATAAATAAACGTTATTCCTGCGAAAGCTAGAATCTCTTCCCCTTCAGAAATGGAGGGGTTTTTTGAAATTCTGATAAAATATGATATTCTTGATGAAATTCTTATATTTATTCTATGCTTAATCTAAACTCCATTCCGTGAAAATATTTAACTATAGTGATACTAAAATCCCCCCAAAATTTTCCATTTCTCCCTAGAACCCGAGGCTTAACTGTGCAGAAAGTTGAGGTTTCTGAGTTACTTTCTCGAGATTCCAGTAGATTTTCCTCACTTTTTTCATATAGTCTCCTATGAAGCAGA
>JANPGO010000088.1:0-6995 GCA_031423995.1 Candidatus Altimarinota bacterium
GGATTCCCTCATGCGCAATATCGCGGCAGCGAAGTCTCGCGGTGAGCGATCCCTCATCACCACGATCACGAAGAAATCCTCCGAAGACCTCGCGAACTACTTCGCAGAGAATGGACTCAAGGTCCGCTACCTCCACTCCGAGGTCGAGACGATCGAGCGGCTCGAGATTCTCAGAGACTACCGACTCGGAACGATCGATGTGATCGTGGGAGTGAATCTTCTCAGGGAGGGGCTCGATCTCCCTGAGACCTCATTCATCGGGATCCTCGATGCAGAGAAGATCGGATTTCTCAGGTCCAAGACGTCCCTCCTCCAGATCATCGGTCGTGCCGCCCGCAATGTGAACGGTCACGTCATCATGTATGTGCATGCACTGAGTGGGAGCATGAGGTCAAAAGTAGAAAGTAAAAGGTCGAATACAGAAACCCTGATGACAGCACAAAATGGGGAGTCCGAGGGGGACAAACTGTCTGAGTCTGATGAGAGCAAGGAACAGATGAGCGAAGCGAACGAGTTTTTGTCCCCTTCAGAACCTTTTGGTACTTTTCAATCATGAAAAGTATATGGAAATCATACCTCAACAGCTCAGCAACAATACCCGAATCTTCATATCTCCCAAGCGATGGAAGACGCCATCGCTGAGACCTATCGCCGTCGGGCGATCCAGCACGCATATAATATCGAACATGACATGACCCCAACCACGATCATCTCGAGTATCAAGGAAGTCGGTATCCCGAAGAAAAAAACCGAGATCTTCGCAGGGGGCGAGATGACCAAAGAAAAGCTCGGGACGTACATAAAGCGTCTCGAGCTTGAGATGGATGTCGCTGCTGCGAATCTCGACTTCGAGCGCGCAGCAGAGATACGGGATGAACTCCTCAGTGTGAGGAAGAAGAAATAGCTATGCTACTATTTCTTTCCGTCATTGCGACGAAGGAAGCAATCCAGTGTTCCTGTTGTTTACGAACGTTTCTGTCATTGCGACGAAGGAAGCAATCCAGTCAACTCAAAAATATTCCACTGTGAAACCCTGATACATCTGGATCATGGCAAATGAGAGGAATGGAACACTCTATACTGGAGTGACGAATAATCTTCTCAGGAGAATAGAGGAACACAAATCTTGAACTATCGAATGATTTTCTTCAAAATATAAGTGCAAACTCTGCATCTACTATGAACATTTCGAAACGATAGAATCTGCTATTCTACGGGAGAAACAATTGAAATGATGAAGTCGAAAGAAGAAGCTCGAACTCATCGAAGCTATTAATCCTGAATGGAAGGACCTGACAGAAGAAATAAAGGAACTTGTATAGTAACCTGGATTGCTTCGCATTCGCTCGCAATGACAAGTCCAATGAACCTCGACTTCGAACGTGCAGCAGAGATACGGGATGAACTCCTCAGTTTGAGGAAGAAGTAATTTTACTGTAAAATATCTGAATCTTGGAGAGCTAGTATTAGTTCTGTAATATAGGATAGTATTACTGGAAATAGAGCTTGTTGCTCTTGTAAAATTTGTTGTTTATGTCATCTTCAACTATCTGGTAAATCTCATACATTCTCATCAAGACGAATAATTTTTGATAAAAGACTAATTCATTTTCGATATTTATGCAAATTGAGAACCTTTTCCGCAAGAAATATTGCATGAGCTAATCAAGAAAGTTCAGGATGTCAACATGCAAGATTACCATCTTGCATTGGACAATTGAATTGACTAAGACTTACCTCTCATCAATATCAAACGACTCTGATTACCTTTTCTCACATTTCATGGACAAATCAACATAAAATTCTCTTTCCAGTAAAACCCTGAAGGAATCAGACTAGATCTCAAACATTTCAATTAGTTAATTTTTGTAGAATTTCTCTTGAATTACTTAATCGAATAGGGCTTACTCATTTTAGTGCAACTGTAAACCATTGTTGAAAGTCATTATTCATTTCATCAAGAGGAAATTTTTCACTCAAAATATTAACCCTCGATTCGAGTAATAAGTCCATATTTGTTTATAGATATTAGTTTTATAATATTACTTAACGACTCTCGTCACAGTATAATTATTCAAGTACTGTGAGAGAAGTGGTGGAGGTGAGACAAGGGCACGGTTCGAGTAGGAGAGGATGACACCCGTCGTGAGGATATCATAGGCATTCGTTCCACGGACATAGAGTCGTGAGTCGAAGAGTGGCTTCGCATCACCGTAGAGTGAACCATCGACCTTCAGGATACGCTGAGATGTACCTCCACCGAGAGAACAGAAGTGTCCAGTTGAGACCAGAGAACAACTTGCATTGGCGAGATTCCCGACGGAGACGTAGACTCAGGCAATATTGGTGATACCGGTTGCAGGATCATTGGATACTCCTGGATCGAGGAGAATATTCCCATCCTTGACGATGAATGACCAGCTCGCATTCGCATCATTCGATGCATAGACGGTATTACAGCGGATGATGAGATCTCCTCCTTCGACCACGACAGAGCGAACTCCATTCAGCGTGAGCGTACGGTTCGATCCACAGGAATCGATCGTGAGGTTTCCCTTCACGGAGAGGATATTCTTATTCCCATTCACGGCGAAGACTTCGAGATCTGCGATCGATCAGACTGTATGATCGCCTATGGCACTTGGATTGGTGTTCAGGTGGATCGGAGCAATCGGATCTCGGGTAGAAATAACATTGGTATTTGTCGTCGTTGTACTGTTCGATCTGATACCCACAAGGAAGAGATTCAGGAGATTTCCTGCTTGGATATAGGACTCGATACCACGATTCACGGTTCCTGCACTGCCTCATACTTTTGCTCCTGAGACACGGACTCCGAGGGCAACGAGTGGAATTGCACCGAGAGGATTCGTGGTGATACTTCCATTCGAGAGAATGAGTGAGGATTCTGTACCATTTTGGTTTCGACCAAGAAAAGCATTGCTCAGAGTCGCTGCAGGGTTCACATTTGGATTGGTATTCGGTGGAATAGCATACTGAGCATTTCCCTTGAATAAGGTAATATTATTCGCAGAGTTCGCAGCCAGTGTATCATATACAATCGGTCCCATACAATTTCGTGGCTTCTGGTAGTCACCCTTTCCGAGAATGACATAGTTCGTTCAGCAGATAGTCTCAGTCTGGAGCGATGCATCAACATACTGTCCGAATCGAGTACAGATCTCATTGGAATTCAGACTTGTTCCGGTCGAAGAGAGACACATGAACTTGTTGGATTCGATGAGAAGTGGCATACGCAACTGTGTCTTGATTCCGAATCCGACCGTATCAGCAAGGGTGAATGCTCGAGTCCCTTCACCGAGAACCATACGGTTCTCACGAAATGGAATCTTTCCTGTCGTTCCATCGGTCTCGAGCCAAGAATATCCGAGTCGAGCATTGGTACTCGAAAGGAGTGGGATCGTCATCCAGATATCTGTGATCGGATTCGCTCCTGGATTGGTCGTAAGGGATGTGAGCTTACAGGTCGATGAACAGAATCCTCAGAGGAGACCATTTCCTCCACGGACATCACACTCTTCATCATCAAGAGTACCGATGATATGATCCTGTCCTGCCGGTTGGAGAACACCATCTCCACAGTATCCTGGGGGTCAACCACCTCCACCACCGCCTCCACCTCAACATAAGAGGACTTTGTTCTGACATCGTAGGAGTCAAGCTCCATCAGCCACATCACAATTCCCTACTCCTACCTCGAGTTCACAACTTGATAGCGCAGTAT
The DNA here is from genome assembly GCA_031423995.1 of Candidatus Altimarinota bacterium. Classification (GTDB taxonomy): domain Bacteria; phylum Patescibacteriota; class Gracilibacteria; order BD1-5; family UBA2023; genus STC-74. Next base: position 3,746 of record JANPGO010000088.1, read on the forward strand.
AGTTCGCACATGATGATCATCCATTGACACATTTTTTTCCAACATAGGCAGCTCATCCACCCCCACCACCACCTCATCCTGTCGTCGCGATCACACTTCTACATGCCCCGACGAGGGACCCTGAGAAGATCACTGTAGGAGCTGTCTTATCACGAACACTACAGGTTGTCTCAAGGGTTGCACTATTTGCATTCGGGAGGTTGCAGAGACGAGTATTCGTACCTGTGAATCCGAGATCCGAAGTTCCACAGATGATCTTGTATTCGAGATTGGCTGGGAGTCCAGTGTACCCAGCAGCGGTACATGCATAGGTGACAGGAGTATTCGGTGCATTGGGTGAAGTCGATGGACTGGCGGTGAGCTGACTACAATTAGGACTGGAGACGACCTTCACATTCGCTGGATCGGTATTGTTATTCGCATTGGTATCTCATGGATTCTTCACGGTCGCGATATTCGAGTAGATCCCATCAAGGATAGCAGCATCTGACTTCGCGAAGACTATTATCGTCGGAAAAGTAGCTCCGAGTGCGAGATCCTCGGTACGAGTACAGCTCCATGATCGGTTACTATTAGCACCGCTGGTACAAGCCCAGCCATTCTGATTCTGGACAGAACCACTGATCGTGATTCCAGTTGGAAGGGTATCCTCCACTGTTGTGAGTCCTGTCGCAGTGACAGGACCGAGATTTTTGATCTCATAGGTATAGACGAGTGGTGCGCCTTGTCCGATGATGAGGATATTTTGCTCACCATTGCCTTCGAGGACCGTATTGCGATCCTTCAGAGATCCATCAGTGAGATTGTTTCCGACTTTCTTCTGGATCGTGAGGTCGAATGTTCCTGGTGCAACGACCGTGAGATTGGCAGGATTACAATTGTTGATCTTGTACTGACCGAGGTTCGGATTGTAGACGGCATTCTCGTTCGGATCATTCGGATTCGAGAGACAGGCGACATTCCTAAGTGTTCCGACGGGTGCTGTTGGCTCTGCCCGAGCGACGACCGTAATCGTCGGATAATCCTGGGTAACCGCAAGACTATCTTCACGAAAACACTCGAATCCATTCTTATTGGCGGTATTTCCGACGGTATTTCCTGTATTGGTACAGGTCCAACCATTCTGCGTTGCAGTGATCGTGAGGAGTGTAACTCCTGTGGGGAAGTCTGTATCTCGGACATACGTCCTACCTGTCGATGCCTGAGGACCGAAGTTGTGAACGACAAAGGTATAATTCACCGATCCATCCGCATTCGCTCGAGCACTGTTATCATTGCCATTGATGAACTTCGTCAGTCCGAGATCGAATCCTGTTGGACTCGGAGTATTGATACTTGCTGGATCAAAATTTTTCTGATCTTCCGTACAGACGTTCTCAGGAGTCTGACCATTGGTTCAGCCGAGTGATGGATCGGGGAGAGCACCATCGGTACGACAGCGCTTTCCTACTGCTTCATTTGGATTCGAGACATAGGCGTAGTTGACATAGGCCTGAGCACGGTTCGTGAGATTCGTGACACGTGCTGGAACAGTGATCGTATTGAAGACTTGATGTGCTGTTACTGAGGTGCTCGTCGTACAGGTGATATTGGCACCTACAGAGGTACTACAATCCCACCCATTTCCTGAAGGGACCTTGCCCGTCTGGAGAACTACTGGTGCAGGGAGGATATCTCGAACCGTGGTAAGTCCTGATGATACGCCTATTCCTTCATTGGTCACGATGATATTGTAGTTGAAATCTTCGGTCGGATTCACACTGGAGAAATTATCATCACTCTTTACGTATTTCTTCAGTGTGAGGTCAAATGACTCAGTGACAGTGACACAGGCAGGATCGATATGTGAACTTGGAACTGTGGAAGCACATCCTCCAGGAGGAGGTGGAGGTGGAGTATCTGTTCCACATTCGGCAGGACTGGTTGGATCATTGGATGCACAGACGTAGGCAACATTGTGAAGCGTTGTCGCTGATGGGATTGTCAGAGAAACTGCTACTGGAATCGTGAAAGTATAGAGTCCAGAATTGGCTGGAAGAGGAGTTTTTTTCTTCGCGATGAATGTCAGTCGTGGGAGTGTCTCACCTACAAATATACTTGATCCTGTGAGAATCGTCCAATCATTCGTGACATCAGTATTCGAAGCGTTCTTCACGATAATTGGCGTGGTGAAATTCAGATACTGCGGGAGTGTATCTTTCACCATGACATCGGTAGCAGCAATTGCACCAGTATTTTGGATCTGATAGTAATAGTTATAATTCTCGCCCGGCTGGATCGCGATCGGACTTGTCTGAGTATCACCCTGAGCTGTGATTTCTTTCGCATATTTCTTGATAGACACTTGAGCCGTCGGAGGAGGAGTCACTGTTCCTGTAACCGTCTTGGTACAAGCAAGACTGGTTGTTGTGCCATTGACCGTACATTTTGGAGTGAATGTTCCTGCGGCAGTATAGCGACATATTCCTCATGAGGCAGTGACACTGGTACTATTTCCACAATCGATGAGAAATGTACTTGCATTCGTAGCATTACATGAGACTGCAGCATTGAATGGAACCTGTCCAGCTGATGGAGTGACTGTGAGACTATCACAGGTTGGAGTTGGATTTGGTACTTCGATACATGCTGGATCTTTCTTGGAATCTGGATTCAGAGGATCACACTGTCAGATTGGTGGTGGCGGAGGAGGATTCGGCGTTCCACATATGATCTCACCTGATGGTCCTGTTGGCGAACTCGTTGCATTCGATGCACATGCGTAGACGATATTCTGCATACTTATACCGACTGGTGCAGTGAGAGAGAGCGTAACAGGAACAGTGAAAGTGTAGACTCCAGAATTTGTTGGAAGATCTGTTTTCTTGGAACAAATGAGGGTAATTCGAGTGGTTGCATTGTAGGTTCACTTGGTACAGATCCAATCATTCGTGACATCAACATTCGATGCATTTTTCACCGTGATATTCCCTGCGAAGGTGAGATTGTCTGGAAGCGTATCCTTCACGACGACATCTTTCGCTGGTGCAGTTGCAGAACTATCATTTTCAAGAGTGTAGAGGTAGTTGAATGTCTCTCCTCGACTCACAGATACGGGTGATATCTGAGAGTCTCCAGTGGCGATACTTTTGACGTATTTTTTGATCTTCAGAGAAGGGGTGGCTGGGGGGGTATTCACTGGCTGACAACTCACATTACATCATCCGACTCACCAACCGTTTTTTGCAGGATCAGCAGGGTCACAGGCTTC
>JANPGO010000089.1:0-18588 GCA_031423995.1 Candidatus Altimarinota bacterium
GAACCAAGAACCAAGAACCAAGAACCAAGAACCAAGAACCAAGAACCAAGAACCAAGAACCAAGAACCAAGAACCAAGAACCAAGAACCAAGAACCAAGAACCAAGAACCAAGAACCATTCCCCCATCTATAACCTATAAAATTATAAAACTTCTTCTTCTCTTCCTCATCCTCGTCCCACTCCCGACCTTCGCGGTTCCGCCTCCAGACTTCATCATCCAGGCGGTATCACAGGTGGCACTTTTTTTCAGCCTCTCGGTTGCCTTTCTCTCGAGCTTTTTCTTCGCATTCAGAGAGTATATCAAGGTATTTATCAGGCAGTATAGATTTCTCTGGTATGGACTTATATTTCTCGGTATTGTCACCCTCTCATTGCTCATTGCTTGGTGAGGGAATATGTACTATCAGTCTCGAGTATCCGCACGGATACAGTACTCGTGGAACGAACAAAATCACCATTCTGAAAAAAGCATCCAAATCGCTACAAATACAGGAATTGTTTCATGAGAATCGGAAGTTGTCTCATCTGGATCGAAAAACATTCTCTGAACTTGAAGTTTTTCTTTTACCAATCAAGAATTGGATGCACTGATGCAGAGTGGTACTCTATTTCTCCTCGATGCTCGAGAGAATCTCGAATATGATATCGGCAATATTCCAACGAGTACACATATTCGATTCGCTGATCTCAAGGAAGGGAAGTGGATGTCACTCCCATCTGACAGAAAGATTATCATAGTGTGTTGGTCAGGGATGCGCGGAAAGGAGGTCGCTGAGTATCTCAGATGACAGTGAAAAGATGCATATTTCCTCGAACATGGTGTAGATGGATGGGTTTCCTCTGGCTGATCATGGAGCGGTGAAGTGAAGTTTTCTCATGTCTATAGTGCGAGAAATTATTCCCTGACATTCACGACTGCTCAAGTGAAGGAATATGTTGCCCAATGAACACGGCTCATAGATGCACGAGAAGGAAAAAAATATATGAAGTGACACATTGCTGGTATTCCCAATATCTCTTTCCTCGCAACGCCTACTGGTATGATTGATCAAGTTCTCGCTCAAGTATCACAATGAGAAAGGGTGATCGTCGTCTGTGATGGATATATCAATTGTTTTGATGCGAAAATCGTCGGAATCGAACTCGAGAAACGCTGAGTAGAGTTCCTCTGAAGATATCCGACACCATGGGAATATTCATCTATAGAGCATGAGTGATAGTACTTTCTTTTGACATAAGGCTCAGAATCTCTTCTTTCTTCAGGAAAAGGGATTTCGTATCCCACCATTTCGAATCATTCCTGCCGATCAAGTACAGGAGATTGTTCTCCATCCTGAACTCCTTGAGACAATACTTCACGATATCCTAGGAGACTTTGCTCCGTGATTGTTTGCTGTACGCTCATCTGCCTCGAGTGAAGACTGACATGAGCATTCAAACGCGGGACAGTATCATACGGAGATTGCGGTTGTACGGGATGAACTTCCAGAAGCGATCCTGAAGACGATCGACATTTCCCGATCCAAGCTCGAATCTGATGAAGATCTTGCTCTGATTCTGCAGGAATATATCGAGCCAGATATTTCTGGAGTCTCTTTCACACGGGATCCGAGTGGTGACCGAGCATTTATCGTCGAATACCATCAGGGAAGGGGCATAGATCTCGTCGGGGGCGAGATTGTCCCAGAGACGATTCGTGGCTACTGGACCGATTCACTCACTCTCAATGTTTCGTGACTCGATCTTGCTGTATTTGCTTCGATTGAACAATACTTCTGATTTCCACAGGATATCGAGTGGTGCATCTGTGATGGAATTCTCTACATTCTCCAGTCTCGTCCGATCACGACGATTTCCGACGAAGTGTATTGATCTATTCTTTTTCTTGAATCGAATCTTATACACGTTGAGTGAGATTACTCTTATGAGAAAACAGGTGTCACCGAAGTAGCACCTCGGCCTGTTCCATTCACTCGCTCACTCCTCGAGCGCCTCTATACACAGGGTGGGCCGATCGATCGAGCCTATCAGTGACTGGGGATTACGTACCGTGCACGGGATTTTCTGAAGGTGTTCGGTGCGGATCTCTATGTCGATCGAGAACAGGAACTCAAGACACTCCTTCCTGCCTATTCTCTTCTGAATGGTGATTATACCCCAAGACTCACTTCATACAGATGAATCTGGACAACGCTGAAGAACCTTACTCATCTTATGCGAGGATTTCGCTCAGTGTGATATTGAGAACAGATTCTTGAGAAAATCTGAGCAATACCAGAGTCCAAAAATCTTCCCGAAGCACTCGATCAGTTTCTCCGTGATTATGAGATGATTTTCCTTGTGAATCTCCATGCTGCATCAACATTTGAGAGGTTGAAGACTCTTCTTGGGAAGGAACAGTCACGACTTGCTGATGTCCTCACACTCGGATCGGTAGGGGACTGACCGCTTCAGAATAAGCTTTCTTGAGGATTGATTGATAGTCTCATCGGGAACTCGCTCGATATCGCAGATGAGTCACCTTTCATGACTGTACTTAGTTGAGCGAGAGAGTCATCTGAATCGGCTCTTGAGTGGTTCGACTCTGTCCCAGAATGGAAACGATGACTCCTCCAAAAATCTCTCAATAATGCAGTGCTCGCGGATCAATCTCGAGAATATGGACGTATCCTCATGGTGAGAAATCTCTCAAAAATCCGAACCCATCTGCTCGAACTTGCGGAAAAACACGGATCCCATGATCCTCGAAATATTTATTTCCTCTCGATAGATGCATGTCTCGCATGAGATCTCTTTGAGACGGGCGCGGGTGAACAAAAAAAACAATTTGAATCCGACTGCACCTATACGCTTCCATCCTCGATCACGCGACATTATCGAAAAATAGAACAAGTGAATCTCGGTGTCTCGTCAGGGAAGGTGACGGGGAAGATCGTCACTATCGAGTCGCTTGAGCAATACCCTCGACCGAGAATCCTCTATACTGAGTATCTTTCCCCCGATCTTTACCAGTATTCCGGTCAGATCGATGGAATTATCTCGAGAAATGGGTGACTCCTCTCGCACCTCTCGATCCTCGCACGAGAATCAGGAATCCCTGTGGTTATTGTATCAGATGGAATAAAAATACTCCTCTGAGAGGAGTATAGGATTGATGGGGGAAATGGGGAGATTGAGGCTTTATAGCAATTCAATTTGATTGCTAGAGTCCTCTTTCAGTCTGAATTAAGTGATCTCCCCAGAAGAATATAGATTCTCGTTCCGAGAATGACAAGAGATTAGTAGCCTCCATTTTTGTCACCCTCGACAGAGGGTCTGTACCAAACTAGATGAGAATTTCTTGATATAAATCCTTCCATCACGGATTCATCGATTCTATAAGATCCACTTTTTCTTTTCTAAGAAAGTGTTTGAGTTCTTTCTCTCGATTGATAGCATTATGGACGTATTTTGTAGATTCGAAGTATACCAATTTATAACACTTATATTTCTTTGTAAACCCCTCTATAAATCATTCTCTGTGCTCTTGGATTCTACGGACAAGGTTATTGGTCATGCCTATATAGAGGACTCATGAATCGCTTGCAAGAATATAGATGAAGAATTGATAGTCTTGTTTCATTTACTCTTATCGGAAAAATGATACAGATTCTCGCTTCGCAAGAATGACAAAGTATCTTAAAGATAATGAAAGACTACCGTATCCACCCTTCCACTATATCCTCGAGGACTTTCATGAGTTTCTCAGGATCATGACGAACGTAGTCTCCTCCCGTATTGACGAGATCTCGTTCGACGACTTTGTATTCTTTTCCTAGAAAAAATGAGTGATCTTTGATTTTGAGTGGTTTTTTCTTCTCTTCTGATTTGTACTTGGTGACAATATCCTCAGAGATGAGGGCATTATTGACGATCGCATAATCGAGCTTCCCTGGATCGATATACTTCTCGATGGTATCAATGAAGTCAATCACTTCCATATTGGTCGTCTCACCACGCTTGGTCATCGCATTACAGATATAGATGATTTTTGCTGGACTGGTACTCAGTGCTTCGCGCATTCACTTGCAGAGGAGATTCGGGACGATCGTCGTATATAGATCTCCTGGACCGATGATGATATAGTCAGCATTGAGTATTGCTTCCGCTGCACGAGGGTTGAGATTCCCCTCATTGCCGACGAGCCATGCATCGATGATATTCTGATCGAGATTATGCGACCTGGCGAAGTTGTTCTTCTCCGAGACATCGATATATTTTTCCCCGATGATCTCTGTCCCGTCTTCGAATCTGACTCAGAGATGAATATTTTCGAGAGTGACTGGGATGACCCGACCACGAACATCAAACATAACACACATTGCTTCGACTCACTTCTCATAATCTTTCTCGATATCGACAAGCGCCGTGAGAAGAATATTTCCTATCTTATTCCCACCGATGACTCCTTCTTCATCGAACTTGTATTCGAAAAGCTTTCTCACCATTGCGGTATCTCAGGCGAGAGCGGTGATAGCTCCACGGATATCTCCGGGAGGGAGTATGCCATATTTATCGCGTATTTCTCCTGTTTTTCCTCCACTATCAGCCACAGAGACGATAGAAGTGATGTTATAACTTTGATGTTTCTTGAGTCAAGTCAGGACATTGAAGTTTCCTGTTCCTCCTCAGATAGTGACGATATTGGTTGGCATAATTGTATGAGAAATGATTTTTTTGCTTTTTTCTATGATTAGAATACGATTATAGCGTTTTTATATTTTTATCAACCTCATATGCCGTATATTATCGGGCTCCTTATCGTACTCGCCATTATCGTTCCGATGTTTATTCGCAAGATCAATCAAGGAGAAGTTGGACTCAGAGAATTTCTCGGGAAGTATACAGACACCGTTGGACCAGGAATATTTTTCCTCATTCCATGAGTTCAGGCAGTGCGCAAGGTCGATATCCGTGAGCAGGTCGTCACGGTTCCTGAGCAGCAGATTATTACCAAGGATAATGTCGGAATGGCAGTCGATGGAGTGATCTATGTCCAGATTATTGACGCCTATCAGGCAACCTATGATATCAATAATGTCTTTATGGCGGTCGTGAATCTTGCTCAGACAAATCTCCGAAGTGTTCTCTGAACGATGTCTCTCGACGAGACCCTCTCGAATCGTGAAGCGATCAATATCAAGCTCCTCGAATCCCTCGATCGTGAGACAGGGAAATGGGGTATCAAGGTGCTCCGCGTTGAGATCAAGCGTCTCGATCCACCCGATGATATCCAGAATGCTATGAGTAAGCAGATGAAGGCAGAGCGAGAAAAGCGAGCAGTGATTCTCGAATCAGAGGCATACAAACAGTCCCTCATTACCAAGTCAGAATGAGATAAGCAGTCAAAAATCCTCCAAGCCGAAGGAGAAAAAGAGTCACAGATTCTTAGAGCTCAGGGTGAGGCAAATGCAAAAGTCGCAATCGCAGAGGCGACAGCGAAATCCCTCGAACTCGAGTCGAATGCTGCAGAAAAGTTCTTCAAATGAGCTGCAGTGACGAAGGAACAACTTCGAGTCATCGAGTGAGCACTCGGTCAGAATACGAAATATATCCTCGATTCGGATATCCTTGCGGGGGTATCGAAAATATTCTGAGGAGCAAAATAGAGATAAAAAGACATAGTCATAGACGTAGAATGGATTGTATAATAATTCTTTTATGGCACTCTATTTCGAAAATCTCATCGTTTGGCAAAAATCATTTCTACTTGCAAAAAAGGTACACTTTTTGCTCAATAAATTTCCAAAGGAAGAACTCTATGTTCTCAGTGACCAAATGAGAAGATCGTCAATTTCTATCGCATCTAATATAGCCGAAGGTTCTGGGAGATGAACAAATAATGAGAAGAATCACTTTTATCATATTGCGAAGGGTTCTGCTATGGAGCTTCAGACTCAAATTCTTCTCGCTTTTGAATTCTGATACTTGAACAATGATGATAAGATTGAATTTACTTCGACTATCGAAGAGGTCGTAAAAATGCTCTACGTGATGACACAAAAATAAATTCCAAGCTATGTCTATGTCTTACTCTAAGTCCTAACTTACAACTATGTCTCCTCTCTATTTCTGGATCGCTACAGCGATCATCTTTCTCATCATCGAGATGCTCACATCTACGTTCTATGGACTCGCTATCTCTCTCGCTGCTGCGATCGTCGCAGGAGTGGCATATATGACGCATGATACATCACTCACGCTCCTACAGGGGTGAGTATTTGCGCTCGCGAGTATCATCTTCTCAGTCACACTTCCTCGCCTCCTCTCGTCGGGTGGAGCAAATATGGCCCAGTGAGCCGATCGATATATCGGTCAGGTTCGTTCAGTCCGTAAGGTTGGGTGAGAATGGAAAATATCCCTTGACGGAGTTGACTATCCGATTGACTCTGATGATGAGATCATCGCATGAGACAAGGTGGAAGTATTGAGTCATCATGGAGTATCAATGAAGGTGAAGAAGGCAAAATAGTTATTAGTGACGAGTAATTCGTTATTAGAGGGAAACCCAGAACCCAGAAGTACCTCTCTCATAATTCATTAAGATTCCAAGACTCAAATATTCGAACCTTCGAAGACTCAAACATTCCAACTTCCCATGAAAAAAATTGATCAAAGAAAAGTTCACATCCTCAAGCTCATTGTCGAGAGCTATATCCGAACGGGAGAGATCACGGGATCGAAGTCACTTCTTGCGAAGCATGACCTCCAGGTCTCATCGGCGACGATCCGCAATGATATGGCATCACTGGAGAAGATGGGGCTCATATTCCAGCCCTATAATAGTGCTGGTCGTCTCCCGACGACTCGTGGACTTCGGGTCTTTGTCGATTACCTCATGGAAGCACTGCCAACGGTCTTCATCGAGGCTGAGGAACAGTACACCCGAAAAATCGAATTGAATCGTATAGATGATACGCTCTACAACCTCGTTTCACGTCTTACGAAGATCACAGGTGAGATCACATTCGCGAGTATCCCAAATCTCGGTGCGTCCTACTATCTCGGACTCTCGAGCTACCTCGACCGCAATCGAGGAATCATCGGTGATGAGATGTATCAGGTGATCAAATTCCTCGAGAACAAGCATCAATTCCTCGATGTGCTCGAGAATCTTGATATCAATAATCGTATCTCCGTCTTCATCGGTGAGGAGAATATCCTCCCCGAACTCGAGAGTTCGACGATGATCGTGAAAAAATTCGAAATAGCAGAACATGTCGGGTATCTCGGTATCCTCGGCTCAACCAAGATGGACTATGCGTTCAATATTACGGCACTTCGGCAGGTGCTGTAAGAGCCTATTCACCTCATCTGATACAGCACGAACTTCTCTATATAATCCTCACATTCGTAGGGCAACTTCAGGGATGAATTTCTCGTCATAGATTTCTGGAAGATCCCTGTAAAGCTCTTTCCACATTCTGAGTCGCTCGGGATCAAGCGTACCATCTTCTCGAGTCACACCGATATCATACAGGTCGAAGCTGTCTATATAGTAGAGCTTCCATCCTGTTCATGATTGCACGAATCGGATATTATTATTCTGTACATCCACGATCACTCCAGTCTTTCTCAGGGCCTGATCTGCCCCGTCGAGAAACCTTCGCAGCAACCTGAGTATATCTCTCTTGTCATCTGTAGTGAGCTCCTTCCAGTTTTGTAGAGCTTGAGAGAGCTGATATATTCTCTGTCAAATAGATCTCCGAGAAGAGCGTCTCGTCATACATATCGCATCAGTGCTCAGATACGATGATTTTCACCAGGATAGTCTTCATCTATTTCTGCTGTCTTCCCAGAAAAGAATAGGGTTTTTGGTATCATGTCTCAGATTGCTTCTCGAAGAGCCCGGTAATAGTTTAGTTCTCACTCAAAAGATACTGCGGGAGAGGTCGTAATCTTCAATATATATTTACTTGCTCTATCTACTATGTATTCTGTTTTTGGATCCAAAGAATGGGTATGGAAAAATATGTCTCAACCTCACCAATCAATTCTTCTGACAAGACGTTGAATATGGGGCTGATCTATGGATGCGAGTCATCACACTGGAGGGAAATTCATTTGTAAGATTAAAGTGTTTAGAAGACAACCTTCATATCATCTGGAGTATCAGGAATCTGACTCCCTCATGAGAGTATATCGCTCGCAAATAATAAAGTTCTTCATACTACTATAAGATGCTGTCATCTTATAGTAGTATCAGCCGATACTGTAGCATGTGCTATAGATAAACTGTCACGAATATCGCCCTGATCTCAGAGGAATCCTGGAAGGTGGGTCGCTACCTGAACTATATTCGGAGTACTCCAACCAAGATTCGGATGTCTAATTAATAACTTTGAATTCTGGATTTTTTTTGCTATTCTTGGTATCGCACTGGTTCAACTCGTTATAATAATTCTGGTATTTTCAGACACACTCCATAATACTTTCATAAGAATTTTGAGATGCTCTTCCGTGAGATCGCTGCTATTCACTCATGAGACTCTATGATCTCATTGAAAGCTGAGTCATAGTCTATTGAGGGTATGTATAACAGGTGATCTATCCGTATCGAATCAGTCGGATTCATCCTGTGTGTGGTGTACCTTATCGATATTTCATCATGTTCTGACAATGTGAATAGGAAACTCAGGTGAAGACATATATAAATATTTTAAAAAATAAATTTTGCTTTTTACGAGCGTTTATCACTTAAATGTATCATTCATAGATTGATCTATAAGTCTAGTTGTATAGAGTCTGTTATTCCTGAATGAAAATAGAGTTGTAGAAATCAGGTATTCTATATCAGTCCAATTTAATCTTCAAACATAGTCATATTCTATACAGTCTTCACCATCAATATTGGAGTCTTGATATGACACTTCTCGTAATATCTGGCTACATCGAGAATAAGGTCAAGTTAAGAGTCATTTTAGTTTCTCTAAAGTAGAATTTTTCGCGACTGTGATTGCTTCATCCTCATTCTGAGGATTATTACACGATTCGAGAAAGTCATGGACGAGTTTTCTATGGAAGTTAAATTCTGCTAGTTCTAAGATAATTCTTTGAGTCAGATTATTTCCTTTGGATAACTTTAGAAAAAAGGGTATATACCTATACAGATAGCTAGTAGAATATGGTCGAAACATGTATGGTGCTGACTGAGATGCAAGTTGATCTTCTTCGAATGTTCACTTATTATCACCGAAAGAAGTATAAGCAATCCTTGCATCATCCTCAGTGAGCCCGAGTATCGACTCGACAATTATTCGTCTGGAAGGTATATCAAGATGTTCCATTCCATCAAATACTACCAGCTCTCATGTTTTAGTACTCGTCATCCTTTTCAGTGCATTAAAGATCGAAAGTGTATTAGCACGTACTATTGTTTGATTATTTCGATCGAGACTAGCTAATACTCTTGCTACAGTTTGTGCCATAGGTTCTTCCGTTGAGAAGGGAACATGAATAACTCATCCTCCCAATCCAGCATATCACAGAGTTTTTCCTATCATTGCAGCTCAAATGATTCTTGTTTTAGTTGGATAACGAGATAATTCATATATTAGAGATTCATCTACAGATTCAATAGCCTGATCTCACGGACTATATGGTGAGGTTTGTCTAGCGATTTTAAAAGTTGTAGTATTTCTCAAGTCATCAATGTTGTTAATCCTTACGCCAGCCCCTTCAACCAATCTTTCTATGACATCCAAAGGAAATGAATTTCTTTGAAACCATGACTTCAGGGTTGTCACAGGAACACCAACTTTTGCAGCTAGCTGAACAGAAGTTATTCATCTTTTTTTCATATTTTCTGTCAAAAAGTCAGAGAGCAATTGCTTATCAGGCTGTTCAAGTCTATGCATAAGATAATTATTAAAAAATAAATTTTGCTTTTTGCGAGCGTTTGCACTATACTCGAATCATGAGAGTGGTAAATATCACGATATGGGGATACATATCACCATTTATTCCAGAAATCATTTCCTAGAATAGAAAGTGAGTCGATACAATTTTATAATATTATTCATAATATATGTTCCAAAAAGAACTCGCAGAGATCGGCATGACGCACAATGAAGCGACCATCTATGAGGCAATCCTCGGACTCTGAGAGGCGAGTATCTCAGATATATCGAAGCAGTCAGGGATTCACCGTCGGAGTGTCTATGATACGATCGAGCGACTGATCGAGAAGGGGATTGTCTTCCCGATCTTCGGTCAGAAGGAGAATCTCTATGTCGCGACGGATCCAGCGAAGCTCCTCGAGCTCCTCGCCGAGAAGGAGCAGTCACTGAAGCGGATCCTTCCATTTCTCGAAGAGATCCGGTCTAGGAGTGGAGAGCAGAGAGATGCTGCCTATATCTATCGGTGAATCGAGGGATACAGGAACTACATGCGGGATATGGCACGAGTCGCTGAGGATACCTACTTCCTCGGAGCGAAGGGGAACTGGATGACGCCAGGAATCTCATTCGCCCTCGAGGAGCACTTCCAGTCAGCTCTGAAGCGCAGTGGGAAAAAGGTTCAAATAATATTTGATCCTCGAGTTCGAGAGCGAGCTGATATCCAGGCGACAGCAGCAGGGGAATACAGGTTCCTCCCCGTAGGATACGAGACTCCCTGAGTAGTCGATGTATTCGGAGACTATGTCGTCACGTTCAATTCTGTCGGAATTGGGAATTTCGGAGAAGGTGGTTCGATATTCGTCCTCATCAATCCTGAACTCGCTCAGAGCTATCGGACATGGTTTCGATTCATTTGGGATTTCTGTCAGAAATAATATCGAACTGAAAATAGACTCACCGAAATACTTCCCCCGTTGGAGGTATTTTTTTGGAAAAACTATTGCATTCTCTATTATTTATGTATTATCCAATTAATATATAAAAATACAACTTCACAAATAGCTCAATAAATTTATACAATATTCGAGCCTATGCGGAAGCTCTTGCGTTTATTCGCGATTTTCACTCTTTCTCTCATACCATTGGGGGTATTTTTAGCGAATGCTCACCCGCTCGATGTCTCGAATACAACCCTCACAATCTATCCCGATTCAATCGTCGGTGTGACCTATTTTCATCCAGTCGAACTCGATCGGATACTTGTACTCAGTGGTTGAGTTAATCCTGATATTCTCAGTGTCGATACGTATTATGCCATGACATGAGTACTAACTTGATATCTCGATGAGACACTTTTTGTCGAGAATAAGTGAGATCGATGTACGATGGGGAACTACCAGATACCCGAGTGACTGATGATCGATGAGCTCTTCCAGATGGGGCTCCCGATCTCATATACGATAGTGTGTAGTGAGAAGATAGTTGCCCCGATCATCACTATCAATATCTGTAATGAGGTCCAACTCCAGACCAATCGACTCTATATCTATGAGTCAGATGGGGGTCCGCCCATCCAGAGAGACTATCGGGTACTCAATATCAATAAAAACTCTCATACGATCGTCCTCGGATCAAAAAAAGAAGAACCAATCGATACGGATGGTGACTGAGTCGGAGATGAGGATGAGCTCCTCTATCGAACCTCACCGACGGATCAGGATACAGATCACGATGGATATTCTGATAAAGTTGAGATCGATGCCTCATGGAATCCTCTCTCTCCAGTGACTTCCCCCTGACAGATACCGTTCGAACAAAAAAAACTCAATGAAGAACAAGAAACACTAGATATCCCTATACAAAAGCCAACTCCTCATACTCTTGCTCAGGATACGATCATCTGGTGATGAGCACGATTTTCCCAGATATTGACGCAGATACGACTCTATATAGATGACCATGGAAGTACAGAGAGCTTCTTCCTTCTCTATCTCTCGGTATTTCTCCTCGGATTCATCCATGCAATTGGTCCCGGTCATTCGAAGGGTATCCTCGTCTCACAGATTCTCGATACAGGGATGACGTATAAGAAATCAGTCGTGTATTCAGGCATATTCTCTCTCGTTCATATTCTCGATATTATCGTCGTTGTTGTTATCTCGAAATATTTTCTGAAGCTCTTCGATCCCGGGAAGTATCTCGGAACGATACAGCTCATGAGTATATATCTCATATTGATCGTTAGTGTCTACCTCCTCATATCATCGGTTCTCAGATATATACAGAAAAAAAATGACAAAGAAAAAAAGCAAAATCCTATAAAGAAGTGATCACATATACTCCTCGCAATCATTAGCTGACTCACTCCCTGTGCATTCGGCTGGAGTATATTCCTCCTCCTCTTTGCCGTAAAACGTACTGATCTCGCTCTCCCACTCCTCTCAGCTCTCGGACTTGGTATATTCGCCTGTCTCTTCCTGATAACAACAGTCACCCATATCATGAAAGATCGAATCTATAGATTCTCTCCGAATATTGGCATGTTTTCTCCCATTATTTCTTCAGTGTTTCTCTTGTGTATCGGCTCCGTTCTCTTGTTCCAAGTCTACTAATCTCTCTCTTCTATGCGAAAAATTCTCTCTCTTTTCCTTCTCCTCACCTATATTCTCTGGTGTATTATAGGTTTATATAGACCCTCAATTACCAATAGTTCTGCTGCTCCATGGACTCGCGAGAAGGCACTCCATCTCGCAAAATCGACGTTGTTCAATCCTGATACAAAAATCGTAGACTCACTCTTTGCTGCAGGAAGTGCGAGTGCTGCCGTACAGATACTTTTTCCAGATGCGATTGGACCAGATCGGAGTGCATATACGAGTGCACTTACCATGTATACGTCCTCGGGATTTAACTGGGCAGATCAGAACCATACAGCACGACTCTATCAGATGAAATATGCACTCGATCCCTATGAAGCAAAGAGGAAACTTTTTTCACTGTTTGAGGATATCTATGCTGTGAGTGCAAATGGATCGACGATCTCCTATAAAGATATAACAGATCAACATGATCTCCTCTATTCGCTGATGTTCTGAAATTATCAGGTGTTGATCAAGCGACTTCTGAATAATAATGGAAATCCCGGTGACTATGCCGAGTGAGAATTTCTCAATCTTTTCAATCAGGTTGATCCAAGGAGTCCAAATGAGAACTATGCCCGTGAGCTCATGCAACTGTTCGTTATGGGAGAATATGAGCCATTCAAGACAAAAGAAAATAATGATGTTCGTAACTACGAAGAGACTGATGTTCGAGCGCTCTCCAGAATCCTTACAGGGTATAAGACAGATAAGACAACACATACGATTTCTTTTGATATAAATTCACACTATACGGGAAGTGTCATCTATCTGACATGAGCCGTTCCGATGGGATCGAATTTTCCCTTCTATAATGTAGCTTCATGAATGATCGATACTGTCTCGATACTGAATCCTGTGAACGGAAATAATGGACTCTCAGACAATATTATCGAATATATGTTTGCAAAAAGAAGCTCGCAAATTGCGCTCTTTCTCGCTGATCGTATCTACAGGTTCTATATTCAGGATACTCCGACACGATCTGAACTTGATTCGATAGCTGCTATTATCCTCGCAAACAACTTCGAGATGCTCCCATCGATCCGTTCTATACTGGCCCTAGATCTGATGTATACTGATGCAGCGATGAATACTATCCACTATAAGAATCCTCTCGAGCTCTATGTCGGTACCCTGAAGAGAATCCGATGAAACAGTATGAGTGGGATGTTACTCGATGCGAATCTCTATGACACTTCGATTCTCAGACGATTGAACTGGAATCCATATTTTCCAGGAAGTGTATTCGGACGTGATGGATTCGATGATTCACGCAAATGGAATAATTCGGGTATCCAAAATGGATGGATGAACACGACGAATTATTTCACTTACAGAACAACAGGAACGGGCGTGATCGATTTTCGTCTCCCTCTCGGAGGCTATAGAAAAACACTGACGAATGAAGTTATTCCCGTTACGACAGATATCTACAATTCATATACGGGTACACTTATTCTTCAAAGTGGAACATTTACGATCGAGTCAGGATCATGAGTCCAGGGTATTCAGACGGTCCAGTCGGTGGATGTGATTGCTCCTTCTGAGAATCGAATAAATAGTGAAAAATATAGAGATACGAGTGAAACTCAAGTGATAGAGAATTTCATCGAGCCATATTCGATAGATCTTTCCCAAGAGAGCCCAGTGGAGTCGCAGGAGGAGGTATCCACTATTCCTCCTGTTTCAGAAGCAGTATCGATTCCATCATCTGAACTCAGTTGAGCCATCCAGACAGGAGCCACTTCTCTTGATTCAGGAGATATGATCCTCATGAGTGCGAGCGTGGAATCACCAACTGTCATGGAAGAAATGCCAGAAAGTATGGAATGAATACCAGCTCCTGAAATGACAGGATCAGTACTTGAAAATACTTCCAAGAGTCAGGAAGGTACATGAAACAGCCTTGTTCCTGCAGTAGTGGACTCATCAGGAATGGAGAGTGTGCCGCTTAACGTACTCGTACCTCAAGCGCAAGATATCACCCTCACGAATGGTACTGTTATTTTTCCGAACTTTTTGATCGTCACGAGTTCTGGGAATATATCAGTCTCTTCAGGAAGCTATGATGCTCAAACAAAAATACTCCGTATATTCTCAGGTACCCTAACCAATGGAAACATCATCTCTCGTATATCGAATGGTGTATTTACTTTCACTCCAGGATCCGTACTTATTGCTGATGTCGTGACTCCTGAATATATCTATGATACCTATGAGCGCTATATCCTCGATGACCAACACCTTCCCCTCAATGTTCGAAATGAAGTCCTGAAATTCATCCAGTATGATGGGAGCGGAAAGACGTTGACGCTAGCACCGACGAATACCAAATACTATAATAGTATCATACGAGGACTCTTGAGTTTTTTTCTCGCACAACCTGAATATACACTCTTACGTGGTGCGAGTTTACCAACGACGGTCGATACATCTGAACAGAGAATGATCGAGAATTCGACTGGGAAAATTATTTTTATCGAACTCTACGGGGGAAATGATTATCTCTCGAGTATTATCCCGAAAGACGAATATGATACCTATAAAGAGTACCGGACATATGGAACAGGATCGAGCGCTATAACGGGCACTTGACTCGTCGATATCGGCAACTACTATATGAATAGTGCTCTCGCATACTCGAATTCTGGGGTTCCTACATTCAAGTCACTCTATGATAATGGGTATCTGAAGCTTTTTAATAGAGTAGGAGCTCCATTCCATTCTCAGGATCATGATGCTGCGGCAAAACAAATATCTTCATATGCGAGCACAACCCGCAGTGATGCAAATGGTGTTTTCTGAGAATTGATCAATAAGGAATTCAATAGCCTCCATACAATATCACTCTGAGCAAGACTCCCTGGCGTATACCGATGAGGGAAGTATGTAAATATGGGATGAGATTTGATCGTTACGAATTTTCTCGATTCTCAGAGTACGAGTCATGTCGATCTCATGGGTCGAGTCAGTAAATTTCGATCATATCCAGGAAATACGGGAGATATGTATAGAAGTGCCGTGAATATCAGTGATACAGGGAAACTCTCGAGGTCCCTCGGTTGACCATCAGGAGCTACGGGAGATATGAATAGTGTCTTCAAGTTTCTCAAAATACTTCTCGCAAATAATATCGGCCGATCATACTATATGGGGGGGAGAGGTGGGTACGATACACACGGAAATCAACTCATAGGACTCAATGACAATCTCAGATTTGTCGCAGAATCGGTAACAAACTTTTTCAATGAAGTAAAAGATACACAAGATGTGACAATTGTGATCTTCTCAGAGTTTTGAAGAACCTCCAGAACCAATGGAGATCTCTGAACGGATCATGGTGATGGTGGAGGAATGTATGTTGTCTCATCGAATAAGAAGCTCCTCCAGTCATTGGAAGCTCCGATCTATGGAAATATGGCCCTGAAATACGCACGATCAGGACTTGGAGTGGGCATCGATTATCGGTCTGTATACTCGAAGATCTATAACGCTCTCTATGGTATCGATGGTAAATCATTTTTCCGGACCACTGCGACTCTCGAGAATAATATCAGTCTCGAGAAAAATACCGTCAGTCTGCTCTCGTATGCATACCGCGTAACAGGTCCAAATAGTGTATTGGCTGATGTGCAATTCTCAGTCACGGGATCCAATTATAGTCCCGCTATGGCTGGATATACTCTCGTCACTACTGGAACTGGCATCCAGAATCAAAAACCTATAAATATTCGCTCTGTCCAGAAGGATGGATATTCCAATGTGACCTTTACACTGAATTCCATTACACAGCCATATTATACGATTACGAGCCTCTCAAATCAATATGTTCCTGTAGAATTGATAGGAACACTTACGGGAGTATCACTTCCTATTATTCTCAAAAATACAGAGCGAAATATCTCCTATACGGGCTCATCAATATTGCCAATATTTACGAATAATACAGCTCCTCGAGTTCTCGCAGGAAGTGGTATCATACTCAGTGCTTCAGGAAATAACAATGTTAATATTCAAAACCAGAACTTTGAAATACGTTTCGATTCTGGATCAACCCTCGTCACTGAGGTGACGACTCGATCAGGTCAAATTGCCTGGAATGGTGGATTTATATTCTGAGAACGACTTGACCGAGAATCATTTATGTCTGATTCTGCACTTCTGATCGCAGAGAATCGGAATATAGCGAAATCGAATATCGTCCAACTCAATAAAATTGGTGCCGATAGGATCGGAGTCGGTATGAAATTGAATAAAAATGTTCAACTAGCCTTTACGAATATCATGAATTCGGGCAGCTATCGGGTAATTACGAGTGATGATGGTATCACTTGGTCAGATGTCGAAGGAACAGGTCAGATGTATCAACCAGATTTTCAGGGAAAAATCTCATTCCAAACAGACCATTTTTCCTATTTTGCTCTTCTCGCTGATGCACCCGTGACAATCCCTCCGACTTGTTCGATGAACATTAGTCCATCGAATGTCCAGAATGGTACAAATGCTGTCATGAGCTGGTCACTCATCAATAGTCTCACGTGACTCCTCATGCCAGGAAATACACCAATTGGGACCTCAGGAACGCTCACGATCACACCACCATCGAATGCGACGACCCAGTACACTATTTCTACAGCAAATATTGCAGGATCTGGATCATGTAGTGCTTCAGTCACAGCTTCAGTTGCGCCAGTTCCTGTACCGAGCTGTACGCTCACGAGCACTCCGTCCAGTGTCACCAATGGCTCTGGAACCCTCCTCGCATGGAATCTCATGAATGCTTCGACAGGAATCATTGTTCCGGGAAATATTGCAGTCAATGCCTCGGGAAGTCAATCAGTCACTCCACCACAGAATAGTACTACTCTCTACATCTTGACTGCCTATGGAACAGGAGGATCAAACACTTGTAGTACTTCTGTTGTAGCTTCTGCTGCTTCTGGATGAGGATCATCGTGATCTGGATCTACAGGATCAGGTTCATCAGGATGAGGTTCTGGTTCGTGAACTGGTTCAAGTTCTGGTTCTGGATCTACAGGATCAGGTTTGAATTCTCCTCCAGGAGGACAAAATGGGGGGACAGTCACTGGGCCTGGATGAGGAGGAGGAGGCTCAAGTGCGATAACACTCATGGCTTCCCAGATTAGCACTCTTCGTACTCTGGATGTCTGCCTCGGAGGAGATCACTCGGGCAGTCCATACGATGGACTCTGCCGAACGTCGTCAGTCTCTGATACGATTAATCAGAATCAATGAATTCCATATACAGAACGATCTATTCCTTCATTCTCAGAGATTCATGGACTTATTGCCTCGCTTGATCTCGGAGATGATGCGGTGGTGCCAGTTGTCCGACAGAAAAAAATCGTTACCATTGCTCGAAATATCTGGGCAAATATCTTGAATTCGAGTGATCCTCTCGCGACACGCAATGAGTTCATCAAGTCACTCCAATGAGAGAAAATCGGACAAAATAGCACTTCTCAGGAAGCACTTGATCGAGTGATCTACTATACTCGTATCATGAAACTCCCAGAAACAACTTCTCTTCTGAATCAAGCGGAAGAAAAAAAATGAATAGTAGATAGACCAACGGCATCAAGTGTTCGCTATATCAAAGCCGAGAATGCGCTCACGGTTCGAACGACTCCGATTCTTTCTGATCTCAATATTCTCAGGTATCTCTTCAGAAATGCTAGAGTTGAGCTTCTTGAGGATCATGGAGATTGGTCACTCATTCGTGATAGTGATGGAGAGGGGTATGTGAAGTCTTCCTATCTTCGAGAATGAATTCCTACAGACGCCCTGAGAGATGGTTCTCTGTCGCTTGCGACTGCTCCACAGACAACAGTCGATGTGGCGCATAGCCTCTTTGTCCGTTCACTCCCGACCCGTACTTCCTCTATCAGATCAGTTCTCTATGCAGGGGAGACGGTCACCGTCCTCGATCGTATTGGTGATTGGGTTGAAGTCGCGACGGAGAATTTCCGAGGTTACATCCACCATGCATACCTGAAGTAGTTTCCAGATGCGATTTATTTGCAATTTGTTCCGAATTTCATAGAAT
>JANPGO010000090.1:0-5712 GCA_031423995.1 Candidatus Altimarinota bacterium
CACGAGAACGCTTGAGGTAGGCAGTCATAGATGGGAAGAGTGCGGCAGCAAGAATACCGATAATCGCGATAACGATCATGAGTTCGACGAGGGTAAAACCACGAGAAGTGAGTTTCATAAGGGAGAAAGAAAAGAAATAAAAGAGTGAATGCTACTTATACAACTCATATATTTCCTCAAGTATCATCCTGAATGCGTCTCGAAAATTTCTCAATATTTTCCCGGTAATCAAAGAGGTAGACTCGATTAAAAGTAACTATTTGATCGGATGAAACTACTTCTGGGTCAGAAATTCCTTTTGGAGGAGTAATAGCTCTATCAGCATCGTTGTTATTGAAAGATTGTGTATCATGCACTCTCCCCGCAGAAATCGTATTCTTCCGAATTTCTGGTGCAGTATTCCTTCTCTCATTCGGAAATGGTGTAACTAAGCGTCCAAAAACATAGGAAAAATGGCTTCTATCATCAGGTACATATGGCAAAAAAAGTATTTCTAATAGAAATATTCATAATACTACAGAAGTAAGGAAGGATACGTAACGAGGAAGTGATCTCATAATTGTACAAGAAATTGCTATTCGATTTCACCTGAATTATACCAGATAATTTCAAGATGAAAAAAATTTCTCATTGACGTAATAATAAATTCTCCTATAGAGATTTTACCATGTATTCATCTTCCAGAAAATATCCAAGTTTCTCATAGTACTGTCTCACTCAGACTCATGCTATAACGGTAATCTTCTGAATTGCTGGATATTTCGATCGAATGATTGTCTCCATTGCCTCCATCATCCGTCGTCCGAATCCCATATGTTGTCCTGAGCCATCCGAACGAGCCCCAAGAGGAAGCTGATCTCAGAATACATGGACTTCTCGTACGATGGCAGCATGATTGAGTACTTCGATACAGTGAGATGATTTGTCAAAATAGGTGGACGGAATACGCAGTCGAGCGAGTCAGAATATCGTCCGATCAGCAGGATCGATATACTGGAGGAAGTATTCATGCCCTCCGCTTGCTTCATAGAAGAACACGTCAAGAATGGCATTATGTGGATCATTGTCACGAGCACGGATCTCTCTGGCTGAGATATCTCGACGGATGATCCCTCTGGCTCGCATGTTCACCTCTGTGATCTGTCTGAGGTTTGCGAGCTTCGATCCAGCAAGGATCTGACTCGCTGGAATATCTCGATACATTCGATTGAGTCTCAGGTACTCAGGAAGCATGCCCTGGAGGTCGGACATGAGAGGAATGAGTGTGATATCATCATACGGGGTGAATTCTCATCGTCGCCAGATATCCTCGAGTTCCGAGTGTGGAGTCACGACCATCGGATAGATCTTCATCTCATCAGGTCGATACTCAGGATTCTCAAATACCTCTGCCATCGAGGTTCGGTCGATTTCTGGTGTCGACCCGACGAGCCCTGGCATCATATGAGCTACGACCTTGAACCCTGCATCTTTGAGGAGTTTCGTAGCTCGAATCGATTCAGCATTTCCATGCCCGCGTTTATTGATCGAGTTAATTCTATCATCAGTTGTCTGATACCCGATCTCAACGCGAGTGACTCCATAGTGACGAAGTCGGAGAATCTCTGCCTCATCGATCCAGTCTGGACGCGTCTCGATCGCGATGCCAATCACACGACTTACTGCCGTTTCATTGCGTTTCTTTGCTTCTTCGAGAGTCGTAGAAGGCTGGAAGGCTGGAAGGCTGGAAGGCTTTATTTCTCCAGAAGAATATGGATTTCCTTGTTCTGATTGTGAACTATGAACTGCGAACTGCGAACTGCTGAATGCCGTATGTGCATCATAGATATTTCGGATAAAATCTTCTTGGTATTCTCGGGGATAGACGCTCCACGTCCCACCAATAACCCGCACATCGCACTTCGTGATCGCATTCCCCGTCATAGAGAGTGATGTGAGGCGATTGGTCACCTGACGAAACGGATCAAATCAGTTCAATTCTGCACGCTGAACCGCTGGTTCATCCGTGATATAACTCTTCGGAAGATTATCATACGTTGGACAATAGATACACTTCCCTGGGCATCACCAGAACTTGGTCAACAGTGAAATCACCGATACTCATGAGAGGGATCTGATTGCCCGCTTTCTCAGTACCTTGCGTACGCGTGGAATATCTTCATGGATTCAGAGAAAAATTCACTCATTATACCGAGCGATGAGTTCGATAGCTGTAGGTGTATCCTTAGTGCGGTATTTCGCAAGAATTGAATTCTTGAGTCTATGGAAATCATCCTTCGTGATGACTGACTCGGTTGCAATGAGTGCCTCAAGGATCTCGTCGAGTAAGTGGAGTTGGCTTCCTAAATTCATAAGCATGACTATAGAGAAAGTTCGAGAAATCCAAAGAGATTTTTGACTTTTTGACTCATTTTTATATACTTCCCTCGTTCGAAAAGCACTATGAGCCTTGTGGCTCTATGTTTTTTCTTCAACTATAAGCGGGGGTAACATAAAAGAGTGAGTGTACTAAGGCTTCAACCCTTGGGTGTGACGGTTCGAACCCGTTTCCCCGCTCCATTACATTTCGATCACCAAAATGGCAAACAGTCACGGACTCAAATCTAGTATCGTCAAAAAACAAGCAGCCGCTCGAAAGCTCTCTAAGGGAAAGAAGAAGATGGCTCTTGTCTACACGGGAAATGAGAATAAGCAATCACGATTCAACCTGAGCTACAAGAAGCGAACTCGATATATGCAGAACAAGGATGCCTTTCCGAAGAAAAAACTCCCAACCAAAAACATCGACCAACTTGTCGAAATGGGAATACTCGATGAACGCTGATTCTTCAAGAAAGGAAAAAAGAAAAACTATATCACCAAATCAATGGTCGATCTCAAGGGCATTGACTTCTATGGTATGCCGCGAAGTAGCTAAAACTCCTCTAAAAGAGGAGTTTTTTATTGGCGAGATCTGATTTTCTGAGCATCGATCTGAAGTGCTTCGTATGCTCTCATTCATCGAGTGTTCTTAGAAACTTTACGACTTTCTCAGGAGATTCTTGAATTCTTCGATCCATATAATCGAGGAATTTATTATGAAGTTTTATATGCTGGATACCTTTCATCTCGGCTCGAGAGAACTTCTCTCCAAAAGTCGACTCACACATCATATCCACCTCTTCAAGCACATCCTTCCAATCTTCAAATGGAAAAACAAGATCCCATTCGACACTACGACCTCATCGAACGAGACGGACCACTATATCATCCTCTTCCATATCGATAGTTCTCATATAGGCGCTCGTATCTAAGTGATAATTATCAATCTCTCAAATGAGATAACTACTCGTTGTTCCATGAGCGACGATGACATTCACGGATTCTATCGTTGAGTAAATAATCCCTCGAAGAAAAAACGATATTCAAACTGGATTGTCGACTGTATGTTTTGATATATAAGCACGACGTCGTATATTCGGTAGATCTTTTGGTGGATTCTGGAGACCATCTACCAAAGTAATCTTTATGATGATTCAATAAACGTCCTTCAGAACTCGACGCATAAGTCTTGCCGTGTGCCATGCTCGAGGAAATGGACTCGCAAAGAGTCTCATATATATAGGAAGTCTCACTCATTTTCATATTGAGGTTAATTTTCATGTACGAGTTAGTCCTTCGTTGTCACCGCCCGGTTGGCCAACTAAAGTATCACTTGGGCTCTGTCCATGTACCGTCACGCCAAATACCTTTGTAAAGTTTGCCTTTCTCAGAAGCTGATCTTGAAGATCATTAATGACGATAGCAAGTCGCTTTCTCACGAGTTTACTATCACCCGCAACATGAAAACTCATATATGCCTCCTCTATCTTTTCGACAAGTACTCTTTGCTCGTCATACGCTTCGAGAAAACCAAGATAATATCACTTTCGATCGTCTGGGATACCTCAAATATATGCATATGCCCTTTCACCACCTGAAGCCAATCATCATGCATCGAGAAACTTCATAAATATCGAAAAAATATGAGCATCAAAGTATCATCACTGATTCCACTCATTCATTCGAATACGCACTCTTTCTGGATCCTTCTCTTCATGGCAGAGTGCCTCATAAGCTCTAATAATAGTATGGATCCTCGCTTCAAGAGGAATATCTTCCTTGCTGAGTCCAAATGGGCATCCTGAACCACTCATCATCTCCGTACGAGAGATAAGAATCGCCCGTGTCATATCAAGTACCTTTCGCGTAATTCTCCCTCATAAGATAGCATCGATCGAAGCGACGATACGATCTCGATCATTACCTCAAGTTGCATGAGAAAGCGTAAGCATACGCGAGAGTTCGAGAGCTTGTTGGCACTCCCTTGCATATTCTGGATTGTCTCGAACTTCAGCTGAGATAGAAATATATCCAATATCTGATAGAACCATTTCTACAAATCGACTATAGTCATTGGGGGCTTTGGCCATTCTCATAGTCTTCTCAACTTTCCGAGTAATATCTCGGTAATCACGAGCATACTCAATAAAATTTTTTTTTTTTGTTCTATATGACGAACTAAAATAGGATTAATAATATTTTTGATATGATCTTCCTCGGGCCTATTACGATCCTCTGAACTCCCGTAGTCGATGATGACTCGATATTTTCTACTTTGACCGAGTATGTCAACTTTTAGAGTATACTCATATTTTCGGGCGGATTTTCTGATACTTTTTATTTTTCTTGCGTCCATACGATGGATTGTGATGGGTTCTCCACTTTCTTCTGAAACGATAAGAAGTCGGACCGATCAGAAGATCGCTTCTATCTTCCTTATAATATCATTATAGTCTTTTACTCACTTCAAGTATATATCAGTTTTTTTAGCTTCGCTAAGGAGAAGTGTTCTTCTCTTTTCAATTTCTTGCTCTATTCTGGCGTAAATTCCTGCTATATGTTCCGGTTCATTCATATATACCGGATTTTTGACTTCAGCTATATATCCAAAATATGAACTAAGGAGTGCTTCCCCAGACTTATCTTTCCAGAGATCATCTCAAAAATATAATCTTCCGATCGTCACTGCACGATAGAAGTATACTTCCCGGGCTTGCTTGAGTCTGTCACCATGTGTTTCTTCTGTAGATACCTCCATAAGTCGCAAAAGAGTCGCAATTTTTCTCTTATGTTCTTCGCAATTTCAGACGCTATTAAGAGAGTCTTCTTGAACTTTTATGTAACGATTACGTATAGCAGGAGCTTCTTCTCATCAAAGAACTTTTATTGCAGAAGACGCTACAGATCCTTGAAGAACATCTGTTCTTCTTCATGGAATGACTGTAAGTGGTGCTCATGGAAGTGTAGGGGGGGAAGATTTCATATTTTTAGAAAAGAAATGGTATTTCATTTCTAGAAGGTTGCTAATATCGCATTCATCATTTTTGTCTTGTATTTGTCCGTTTTGTATTTTCCTTTTTCTTATATCCTCTGAGCCGAATCTCTGATTTGAGTATCTCTTTATATATATTTTCTATGAACAACACTACTACTGCGCCACTTCACGATCTCGAAGAAAGCTTCTTTCTCTCTGGAGACGAGCTGGAGAACGCCTGGAGATGATCACTTCCAAAGATCGAGTATATCGAGATACGATGGAAGTATCTGAAAAAAGAAGCAATTCTTAGTGATATGAGTCAGATACTCCGATTTAGCCAACAATCTGAAATATCTTTCCTACAAAGAAACAGA
>JANPGO010000091.1:0-3651 GCA_031423995.1 Candidatus Altimarinota bacterium
CTGAGACTGAACTGCAGTGGGCTCATGATATCCGAGATCTGTGAGGGCCTGGATAATCTCTGGGCGGAGTTCGAGTGTCGAAAAAGACATAATAAAAAAAGGGGATACAAGGAAAAAACCATGAAAAATATCAAAAGTCTCATCCAAAAAATAAAAATACGTCAATCCTTCGAAAAAAAGCAAAAATGCTCGAGAGAAAATAAGTGCGAGGTCACTCGCAAGTAGAACATGATTATCGCTTCAGATAGGGGAGAAGCGATATGATAACTATATAGCTCCTCACAGGGTAGGATTTCGTGAACATGACTATATAGAAAAAGTAGGAGAAAGCAAAAAGAAAAAAATTTTGACAAATAGAGAAATTCATCGCATGGCTCTATATTGCTCATTTATATTCAATATGAATTATATATTTGACTTTATCTCGGGAATTCATACAAGTAATTTATTGGTTTTTTATTTTTTGACTCTAAATTTTTATGGATCTTTCCGATATAAAACATTTTGAATCAACAGGACATGAGGGGTATAATGAGGTTTACGTAGCGAAAAGACAAGAAATAGTAAATGTAGAAAAATGACTTGAAGCTATAATTGCTGATGAGTTAGGTATAAAAGGAGTAACAGCACGTGTATACTCAAACTATGTAGTAGACTGAATGGCCGGGCAACATTTCAATAACTGAGTTCCCACAATTTTCGCAGAACTTCCTGTGGATGAAGTGATGAACAAGTGAGAGTTCGAGGAGGCAAGCAAAGATAAAACCGTTCTTCGTATAGAGGCAAAACCAGGACAGTATGATCAGAGAGTAGACTCGATGCGTAAATGTTTCCAACTTGCAGGAGTACCTGATGCAAAGGTGCGCTATATCAGAACCGTGGTCCTCGAGAAAGACGGTAATCCTCTCAATGTAGATGAGAGTAAAAAAGTCGAATCTTACCTCCGAAATATGGTAGAAGAGACGAGTCTGAGCGAAGGAGAAAAATATACAAAACTCATATCAGGTAAATCTCCGCAGTGGTATGATATTATTGGAGGATTTCGAAATATGAGTGCTGATGGCCTTCTGCAAATGGCAAAAGAGAAGTGAGTCTTGATAGCATTGGATGATCTCGAGTTCATCCAGACTCATTACAAGAAGCTCAAGAGGGATCCATCTCTTGCAGAGCTCAAGGTGCTCATGACCTACTGGTCTGACCATTGTCGCCATACCACTTTTAATACTAAACTCAAAGATATTGTAGTATCTTGAGATGAAGCAGTATCACACGATATCAATGAAAGTCTCGAGATGCTTCAAAAAGCTCGAGAGGAGCTCGAAAAGTGAGAACAAGATCTGACTCTCATGAATATCGTGACAACTCCTCCGAAGATACTCAAGCAACATGGTATCGAAAGTCTCCAGAAACTCGATGAATCAGATGAGATCAATGCATTCACCTATAAGACAACCATAGAACTCGAGGATGGAACTACAGAAGAATATCTCGTAATGTTCAAGAATGAGACACATAACAGTCCCACTCAAGCAGCTCCATTTGGTGGTGCTGCTACGTGTATCTGAGGTGCTATCCGAGACAATCTCTCAGCACGAGGATATACCTGGTATGCTATGCGTGTCTCTGGTTCTGCGGATCCTACAGAACCGATCGATGCAAAAACTATCTGAGCCCTTTCTCAGAGATTTATATCACAGTTCAGCGCTCTTGGGCATGCGAGTTATGGCAATCAGATTGGTATAGCGAATGGTCACGTCCGTGAATATTTCCATCCATGATTTAGGGCAAAGCATATGGAGGTAGGTTATGTACTCGCCTATGCTCCTCAAAATGCTGTCGTCAGAAGTGAACCTGTAAAATGAGATATGATCGTCCAGTTCGGATGATTCCTCGGACGTGACGGAATATGATGAGCTGCGGTGAGTAGTAGTGGTGGTGGTACTCACTCGGCCGATGTCGTAGGGTCTCATGTTCAGAAATGAAATGCTGTCGTCGAGGCGGCTATCCAATCACTCATACTCGATACTGAGTTCACACGCCTTATAAAAAGGTGTAATGATTTTGGTGCAGGAGGAGTTTCAGTAGCGGCTGGAGAGATCGCTCCTGGTGTCGATATCTGGCTCCATAAACAAAAAACCAAATATGCAGGTCTAAATGACTACGAAAAAGCTATCGCCGAATCTCAAGAAAGAATGGCAATAGTAATCGATCCAAAAAACTGGAAAGAAATGTGTCGAATAGCAGCAAAATACAATCTCGATCTTACTCAGATCGGTAAGGTAACGAGTGGTGAACCATGAAAGGGAAAAGTGCGAATGTTCGATGGGAAAAATAAGGTCGTCGATATTAGTCGTGAATTCATCGAAAGTGCTGGAGCGCCGAAGATCCAAGATAAAATAGCAATCGAAGCAATGTCTGGAAAGGATTTATTCTTACCATTCTGAAAAGACATACATGATCCATCAGAGAGATTCCTCTCTAATCTGTGGAGAAAAGAGGTCTCTCTCCAAAAAGGCCTTGAATCCCAGTTCGATAACTCAGTAGGTGCTGCTACGCTCTTCGCCCCATATGGTGGAAAAAATCAGCTCTCACCTCAGATTTGAGGGGTATCTTTATTCGAAACATACAACAGATATGTCGATGCAAACAATACGAATATCCATGGGATGATGTCTAAAACTGCTATAGCAAATGCGATATGATATGCCCTTCCGATACTCCAGAAAAATAGCTACATTGGAGCTATGTATTCGATCATAGAATTCGTCTCAAAGCTTGTCGCAATCTGAGTAAGGAAAAAGGATATTTACTACGGTCTACAGGAATATTTCGAAAGTCTCGGAAAAGATGATAAGCGATGAGGAAAGATTACATCGATGCTTCTCGGTGCATCACGCGCGATGATGGAGCTCGAGATTGCTGCCATAGGTGGAAAGGATAGTGCTAGTGGTACTGGGAAAGATGGTGAATGAGCAAGAGTTGATGTACCACCGACACTAATCGCTATGGGGAATGGTGCACTCCACCGTGACCGTGCGCGCAGTTCAGAGTTTCAGACGATAGAATCTGATCGAAAAAACTGAAATAGAGTAGTATACTATCCGGTACCTCGAGATGCTGATGGTCTCCCTGACTGGGGAAAATACAATGCTCTCCTAGAATCCATAGAGTTCATGCACGATAAGTGATTTATACTCTCTTCGTCTGTAGTATTACAGTGAGGATTGGCAGCTACTATCGCCAAGATGTCTCTCGGAAACGATGTAGGTTTTACTTTTGATATGACTAAATCAGGAGTAGATAACTTATACGTGGATGATTTCGGGGGTATCGTTCTGGAAGTTTCGAGTGGAGCTGACGTTGATAACAGAGATATCATCGGAACTACAAAACATGAACCATCTATCAGTATCTGAGAATCAGGTATTTCACTCAGGAAGACAAAAAATGCACTCCTAAGAACTCTTGAGCCAGTCTATCCTACTAAGAGTTCTGGATGATCAGTCAAAGCTATTAGAAGATACACAGGACATACTCATCAACTAAAATCCCCCCAAAATTTTCCATTTCTCCCTAGAACCCGAGGCTTAACTGTGCAGAAAGTTGAGGTTTCTGAGTTACTTTCTCGAGATTCCAGTAGATTTTCCTCAC
>JANPGO010000092.1:0-9501 GCA_031423995.1 Candidatus Altimarinota bacterium
AGTCCGACAGAGATCGCACGGAGATTGTCGAGATTCTTCCCGACGGTGATATCGCGGCGTCCTGCGTGCTTCCCGATCTGGGAGTAGTCAGTGATCTTGTCATTGAGAAAATTTTCAAGATCTTTGGTCATTGGAAACATAATGTAGAAATTAGTGATTAAGATTGTTTTCGTCATTCTGAGCTCCTGCGAAGAATCCATGTTTCTGGATCCTTCACTCCATTCAGGATGACGGAGCAAATCACTTGGAGCCTTCGTACCACGTGAGTGAAGAGGTCATGAGAGAAATCTGAATTTCTCTTTCTCTCGGGCTATGCCATACGAAGGAAGTGGTGGGATGTGGAACTATCTATTGGTATATATCTAGGTGATTCCATTAAAACTTGATTTGTATTTTACTTTCTTTTATTTCATACGGATAATAAAATTCTTGAGGGTCTTCAATATATTCGTTGATGAAACTTCATTTTGACTTGAATGTAATAACAATTATCCTTTTTTTCCAATCAATATCTAATTTATATACATGCAATTCTGGATTACTATCACTACTACGAGGTTGATATCCGATCATAAAGTTCATATACAATCCTCAACTCTGTGTCTCTGGATATACTGAACTTAAATATGGATAATGCATCATAGCATAGGCTCATCATCCTGGATCAGGGAGTTGATACTGTGCTATTATCTTCTTTATGATAGATGGTCGAAGGAGTAATACATTTCTTTTATTGATACAATCATAAGCATAAGCTCTATATCCATCCATATTTTTAGTCGAATAGTAAAGTCTATTACCTATTTTTGTGACACTGAGCGTATCTCAAATTACTCACTTGGATTTACTAAGTAATAAACCTTCAGTACTTCAACTTTGTGCACAGACTTCTTTCCTAGTATACTGCTTAATATAAGCATAATAATAATCTGGACTTTCAGCAAAAGCCGAAAGTGGCACAAGTAAGAGAAGAAGAATGAGAAGTTTTTTCATAATTTTTGAAATTCTTACAGAATGATGGAAAAGAACAGAGCAAGATTTCTACCCACAAGCGGTGTACTGACTATCACTTCATATCGAAATGACAGAGACTAACAGAGACAGATTCTCGCAAGCGAGAATGACAAGGGGAAAATAACAGTATTTTTCATCTCCCTTTGTCTTCCCTATTCTATCTCCTATCTGCTACAATCTACTCTATATCTCTTTCTCCTTCTGGCAAGCTAGTCGTTACAGGAACTTCTTCCTTCACTTCTCCTTCTTCTGGGATATCGACTTCGACATCGAATGCTCCTTCGAGTTTTTCGAGTTCTTCGTAGCGAGTCTTCATCTCGAGCTCGAGGTCAGCAACTTCTTCCTCTGAGAGGAGGTCGATGTTGAGATTGAGAGCTTGGAGTTCTCTGAGGAGAACATTGAACGACTCTGGAACATTCGGACGACGGATCTTCTTACCCTTCACCACTGCTTCGTAGAGCTGTGTACGACCATTGATATCATCTGATTTCACCGTGAGCATTTCCTGGAGGATGTTGGCTGCGCCGTATCCTTCGAGTGCCCACACTTCCATTTCTCCAAGTCTCTGTCATCCATTCTGAGCCTTCCCTCCGAGTGGCTGTTGTGTGACCATCGAGTATGGACCGACCGAACGAGCATGGATCTTGTCTTCGACGAGGTGGTGGAGCTTCAGCATGTACTTGATTCCAACCATTGTCTTCTCCTTGAAGGATTCTCCTGTCTTTCCATTGAAGAGCTGGACCTTCCCATCTTCTGGGACTCCTGCTTGTGCCATGAGGGAACTGATCTGTTCGATCGTGACACCATTCAGGATTGGAGTAGCCACCTTGATTCCGAGCTTCTTCGCAGCACCTCCGAGATGTGTCTCGAGAATCTGACCGATGTTCATACGAGAGATGACACCGAGTGGATTCAGGATGATATCGATCGGTGTTCCATCCTCCATGAATGGCATATCTTCGCGTGGAACAATGCGAGAGACGATACCCTTGTTTCCGTGACGTCCTGCCATCTTATCACCGACTTCGATCTTTCGAGTTTGTGCTACATAGACCTTGACCTGCTTAAATACTCCAGTTGGGAGATTGTCTCCATCTTCACGACGAAGGACATGGATTCCGATGACCTTTCCACCAGAACCTGCTGGGAGGATGAGTGAGGAATCTTTGACATCCTTTGACTTATCACCGAAGATAGCTCTGAGGAGGCGCTCTTCTGGAGAGAGTTCGACTTCACCCTTTGGAGTGACCTTCCCGACGAGGATATCACCAGCGCGGACATAGGCTCCTATTCGGACGATACCATCGATGTCGAGATCCTTGAGTTTGATCGTTGAGACATTTGGGATATCGTTGGTCGTCTGCTCAGGGCCGAGCTTGGTCTCACGGACATCCATGATGTATTCATTGATATGCACTGATGTGTAGAAATCATCCTGCATCAGATGCTCTGAGATGATGATCGCATCTTCATAGTTGTATCCTTCCCATGGCATGTAGGCGACGAGGAGGTTGCGACCGACTGCGAGTTCACCATTGTCGATTGCCTGACCATCTGCGAGGATCTGACCACGGATAAAGCTGTCACCCGTTGAGACACGAGCCCACTGATGGATAATCATATCATGATTCGATCGTTCGAATGTGCTCAGTGGATAGGTTACCTTTTTGCCATTCGCATAGAGGACCGAAATATGTTTCGCATCGACACCGATAACTTCTCCATCATCATCTGCCTTCACGACGTATCCTGATCCTTCACCGATGATTCGTTCCATCCCAGTACCCACGATCGGTGCTTCAGCACGCACGAGAGGAACGGCTTGACGCATCATGTTCGTTCCCATTTCTGCTCGAGTCGCATCATCATGTTCGAGAAATGGAATGAGTGTTGTCGTCTCACTCATGAGCTGCTTCGGGGAGATATCGATATGAGTGACTTCACGGACATAGGCGATCGTCGCTTCTGATGAACGACGAGATGAGAGACGAGTCTCGGTAAAGTTTCCAAATTCATCCACTGGAGTACTTGCCTGTGCGATGACGAGATCACGTTCTTCATAGGCATCGAAGTACTCATGATCACTCGTGAGAAATCCGCGGACTTCGACCATTTCAGTTTTGACTTTTTTCTGGATATCTTTTGCGTGCACCTCTGTAATATAGGTTTTTTCTGGAACAATTACTGTTCCCTTCTCATCCACGATATCATTGAGGGCGATATGATTTACTATTGCTACTCCATCATTTTTCACGAAGTGTGCAACCTTGCGGAATGGAGTCGTGATGAATCCATACTTATCCACTCGAGCATAGGAAGCAAAGTGGAGGACGAGACCAATGTTCGGTCCTTCTGGAGTGGCGATCGGACATATTCGACCATACTGCGTCGGATGAACGTCACGAACTTCGAACGAAGCTCGCTCACGCGTGAGACCTCCGACACCGAGCGCAGTCACACGACGCTTGTGTGAGAGCTCAGAGAGAGGATTGGATTGATCCATGAACTGAGAAAGCTGGTTGGTACCGAAGAATTCACGCATCACTGCTACCATCGGACGAGAATTGATAAATGTTCCCGGAACCGCTTCTTCGAGGTCAGCGATGATCGTCATGCGATCCTTCGCGATCTTCTCCATACGTGCGAGACCGACCTTGACTTTATCATAGACGAGTTCTCCAACGGATCGAACCCGACGATTCTCGAGGTGATCGATATCATCGATGAAGAATCCTTCACGGTGTTCGCAGAGTGAGAGGAGGTAGCGAATTCCCGAGAGAAAGTCAGCTCCCGTGAGGAACCTCTCTGCTTCTGGTAGATCGACCGCTTTCTTATGGTCTTTGTAGTGTTTTGAGAGTTTACGATTGATCTTGATACGAGCAACCGCTCCGAGTTCGAATTTCTTCGGATCGAAAAATGTCGACTGAAACAGTTGTTCTACTCGTTCATCTGTTCCGAGATCTCCTGGACGCAGGAGCTTATAGATCGCATAGAGGGCTTCCATACGATTCTTGGTCTTATCCTTTTCGATGGTCGGTGCGATATGCTTCGTGATCCATTCATCTTCGCCCTTGAAGGCTCCGAGAATTTCTGCATCTGACTCATAGCCGAAGGCACGCAGGATGACCGTGAGAGGAATTTTTCGTTTCTTATCAATCTTTACATTCACAACTCACTTCTTCTCTATCTCAACCTCGAACCAGCTTCCACGATGGGGAATGATCTTCATACCGAAGAGATTCGATGAGCGAGCATCAGGGGTGAAGAACATACCCGTCGAACGGATGATCTGGTTGACGATGACACGTTCGATCCCATTGACGATAAATGTTCCCATATCCGTCATGAGAGGGATTCCACCGAGGTAGACATCCTGTTCCTTGATCTCGCCAGATTGTTTATTGAGCATCTCGAAGCGGACCTTGAGTGGTGCTTCATAGTTGAGATTCTTTCGCTTGCAGTCTGAGACCGAGTATTTCGGTTCTTCGAGTGCATAGCTCTTGTAGTAGATAGAGATCTTATCTCCTGAGAAGTCATCAATCGGAAAAGATTCATTGAAAGCCTGTCCGATGCGACGTGTGAGGAAGTCATGGTAGCTATCGAGCTGGACTTCGATGAGTCCTGGAAGTTCGAGGATCGTACGATCGTCACTGAAAAAGTATCTTCCCTGGTCATGATAAATCGCCCCGAGAGTCGATGCCTCTGGAGCTCATGATACTGTAGGAGAAGAAACTGGAGTTTCTATTTTCTTCGCCATGAATATGTAATGTTAGAAATTAGGTTTTAGGTTATAGGTCTTAGATTTTAGGCATGAGACAGAATCTCTGGACTGAGAATCTGATCTGTTACCTATTAGCTATTCCCTACTCTCTATAAGCTGAACTTCCGCAATATATCGTACTCGTTCGGATCATGACAAGACCGCAGAACTCCTGAGTAGATATTGACGAAAACAAGGGTGTTCGACGTGGAATACACGAAAAACTGCCCTCACAAATGGTATTACTCAATCGAAGCTTGTGAGTGCGATGGGGGAATTATATGGAAAAAAGTGGAAATGCAAGTTTTTGTTCTAGAAATTAAATCCTGAATAATTTCGGATTCTATTTCTTCTTTTCCCAGTGTATGGCTTTCACCAAATATTACTCTTTTTCGGTCAATCGTTGGTAGCTTTATTTGCGAGAAGATATATAAATACTGTTGTAAGAAAAAGTTCGAGAGCCATAAATGGTTGTCCTTTTTTCTCTATGAAGAGATCTTTTGGATAGAATCACGCTTCGTTAAGATCCCTCAATACTTCATCGCGATTTATGATAAAATCATCAATTTGATCACTATTCATAATCTGCGTAACTCTCTTGGTAATTCCAGGAATCAATTCATCGATTTCAAGAATACTCAATCGATTCGGAAAAAGTTCAGTCTTTCACTCAGGCATGTTCTCTCAAATTGATAATGACATAAAATAAAGTCTACCATATCCTCTCTCTCTGCAAATTTTGCGTACTCAGTTTTTTTGCACCCAATGTTACAATTTTTGCCTCCGGAAAAGAAATAGTATATACTCACATATATAATAGCTATACACTATGAAAATATATCTGATCACTACTGGATCCATCATCCTTCTGGGAATTATAGGATTTTTCTGAATGCAGTTTTATGAAACAAAGAATGATTGCATCATAAAGTTTCAGTTCAATTTTTATTATATGAATAAAAATATTGTTTCTTGTAAACCGAATAATATCTTAAATTCTTTCTTCTTCTTCTATAAACCCCTCATACTCCTCTATCCTGAAAATACAATAAAAGTTGATGTGAATCTGGGATTCAGTGGATGATACAGTGCTACTTTTCCTGAATATGACTGAACAAGACGGGGCTGGTCTGTCACGGCGACACCAGAAAGCATAGTGACTGATTCGAGAACTGGGATGAATACCTATGGACTTTTTTGGGAGTGAGATATGAGTGAGCAAGCTCAATTCGATCTCTCGAAGGGATTTGTCGTAGAGTGAAAAAATGTAAGAGAATTTCTCTATGAGAAACTTCAAATTCTTTGACTTTCGACGAAGGAATATAGTGACTTCATCATGTACTGGTATCCGAAACTTCAAGGATATCCTTACATCCAGATCACTTTTGCAGGAAGAGATTATACTGATATAGCACCCCTCACGATCACACCAATACCTGAAAGTATACTCAGAGTCTTTATGGTCGCAAAGCCACTAAAAAGATATCAACTCATACCGGAACAATATCTCGAGAAGTTTGTAAGAAAAGGCTTCACGGTCATCGAATGGTGAGGAACAATACTTGAATAAGAAACCATTCTATGTATTTCTTCCACACTCTCTTCCTCATCCTCCTCTCGATCTATTCCCTCAAGTTCTTCTCATTCTGAGTGCTAGACTATGAGTCGATGGACTTTCTTCACGCTATCAATCTCGGATTCCATGAAGGAGGACATCTCATCATGATTCCATTCTGAGATTTTCTCCATATACTCTGAGGAAGTCTTTTTCAGTGCCTTGTGCCACTGATATTTGCTGGATATTTCTCCTACAAGGAGCAGTCCCAATTCTCGACAGCAATCTGCCTCTGGTGGATGGGACAGAATTTCACCGATGTCGCGATCTATATCGCTGATGCTCGGACTCGCTCACTCCCTCTGATTGGCGATATGTGACCTGAGTCTCATGACTGGTACAATCTCCTCACGATGATGCATATGCTCAAGTACGATGATGGAATAGCACTCACATCACACTACATCGGTATGGCGATCATGCTCGGAGCGATCATCTGGTGAGTGAGGATGATCATGCGGGAATATTTCGAGAAAGAGCTTGAAAATATCTAGAGGAGTCTGATTTTTGACAGAAAAATCGAAGTATGCTAGAGTTGTAGCATGACTGATCAAGAGAAACAATCATACATAGCTCATCGTGACGGCATTATCAGCGTCCTCGATTCTCTGAAGTGATATTGGGATCTCGCGGAGGGAGTGTCAGCTATGATTGCAAGTAGCTATGTCACACCTGAGATGATCGAGAGCATCGAAATGCTTCTCCAAGACTCGATGGAATCCGCAGAAAATGAGGTCGCTCGACAGAAGATACAATCAGGTATAAATCGACTCGCATCTCTGAGACAACAAGAGAAGGATGAGATTGCCATGGAGAAAAAAGAAGTGGAGCAAAATGTATTCACGAATTATAATTTTTAACGTTCTTCAATATGTGATGAGGATTACCTGAAACATGAGCAATTATTGATAAAGTTGCTGATACGAATAACTGACGAGGTGATATTCAGGAGAGATATGCACTCTTAACTCCTCAGGAGAGAGGTCAACTTGTTAATGCTCTCAACGAAAAAAGTACACAAGAGAGGCTTTCTACAACTTTTCCCGAAGGAACTGTTGCAACGATACTCAATAAGCCGAGCTTATCTGAGAACGATAGAAAAATAGTCAATGAGCTCCTCGCAAAGCTATATCCAGAAAAATCTCTGCAAATACAGACTGAAAAAACGAATAAGCCTTCAACTGAGATGAAAAAACTTTTAGATGGGCTCACCCAAACACCCCAAGATATAACAAAACTTACAGAATTTTCACAACAATCACCTGAGAAAATAAAAGAACTCTTCAAAAATCTCAATAAATGAGATCTTGTGCAACTCGGGAGTATTTTCAATGATGGGAGAAATATTCCTGAACCCCTGAAGCTTGAACTTGAGAAAATCCTGAAACCGCTTCTCTCTTTATTTATAGATACCATGCTCTCGAATGGATTCAGTATAGAAAATACGACCAATATAGCCTTCCTCAAGCAAAATGGTTCTGAAGCCGTGAAGACATTTATTGCTGATCAGGAAAATACTGGAAAACCACTCGAGGAGTATAAAAACTGATCCCAACTCATCTTCAAGGTAAAAAATGGCACTTACTCCCTCGAGCCAGCGATCAAGGATAAAAAACTCCCTGATTGACTCGATATCACTCGTCTCAATACGATCAATATATGATCAAGTGAGGCAGAGGTGAGGAAATCACTCGGCGAGAAAAATGTTACCAAGGAATCTCTCTGAAAAGTCATCAAAGACATGGAGAAATATCCAGAACTCAGAAGTCTTAACTATTTCCTTCAACTCATCGGGAAGATGTTCGGGATGAAGTTCGATGATACAACGAAATCTCCTGAAAATCCAGTACTGAAAGAAAAAGAGTGGAAACAGAAGTTCAACTGAATGCTCTCTGAAACATGAGGAAAATATTCACTCGCAAGCCTATTCAATGGGGAAGGAAATCTGATCGATAAGGAAAGTAAAAATTCGCAAGAATTCCTCAGTGATCTCGAGGCACTCTGATTTGTGTCGAAAAAGGATGGTAAGCTCACTTTCGATGATTCAGTGAAAGAAAATATTAAGGCTAAATATAAGGCGTTATGATGAACTGAGGGGAAAGCTTCAATTCCAGACTGTCTAAAATATATCAATAGCCAGTATGATGAGAAAGGTGAAAGATTAAAAATGGAAGATAAGAGAGCTGAAGCACCTATTGCACCAGCTGTTGCTCCTGCAGAAAAACCAAAATATAAATATGCAGAATTTTTCGCAGGATTGGAATGAAAGAATTTGAAAGACATTAGAACAGCATTAAAAACTAGCTGAAGTAGTGCCCCAAGTAAAGCAGATATAGAATCAATACAGCAAGAGTTTTGATTTTCAAAAAATAGTAATGATAAAGCAACCCGACTTGATGGTGACTTGTGACCAGCAACGATACGAGAATATTTTAAAAAATATAATCGAGATTGAACAAAGAAGCCTGAAGCAACGAAATAGGACTCACCTCCTATTTTTTCTTTTGACAATATATTACATTTCTATAATATCTTCATATATATTCTATTTTTCTACACTATGGAAGATCTGAAGAAAAAGTCAGCAGAGGTTGCCCACATCCTGAAACTCCTCGGCCACCCGAAGCGGTTTCTCATCCTCTGCAAGCTCCGAGAGTGACCGAAGACGGTTAGCGATCTTGAGAAGTACTGTACTATCGGGCAATCACAGCTCTCTCAGTTTCTCGGTAAGATGAAGGATGAAGGAATCCTTGATTCTGAGAAAAGTGGACAATTTGTCTCCTATTCTATCGCAGATCCTCGAATACTCGAACTCGTGAATGCCATACAGAAAATATTTTGCCGAGAGTAGTCATCTCGAGCAAAGTATGACAGTCGAGAATTTCGTCATTTCGAACGAAACAGAGTGAAGTGAGAAATCCTGCTCCGAATGCTTCAGGGCAAGATATCTCATCGTCCCGAGGACTCGGGACTCTGTCGATATGACAATACTTATAATTTTGAATCTTTAATCTTTCATTTCATCTACTATGTTTACCATTACCCCCAAAGAACTCGCTTCCCTTCTCGACAAATCTCCAGAAAAAATAGATCTCATCGATGTCCGATGAAC
>JANPGO010000093.1:0-25401 GCA_031423995.1 Candidatus Altimarinota bacterium
CATCGATCAGGGTTGCAAGAGCAACGAGGAGGAAGAAAAACATAGACAATTGTTAATTTCTATGATTCTATAGATTGTTGTTCTCCTTGCAAGTTAGATATGCACAATCGAGTAGCTCCTCGCATATCCGACTCATTTCTGATTCAGCGTTCCCCATGGGATCACGTGTTTCGCGATCTTTCCCTTGTACTGAGCATAGGGGGAGAAGTTATAGTAGTTCTGATCGATGACGGTGATACTCTTCGGTTTCCCCTTGGTATCCCGAGCGATATCGAGGAGTATTGCCACATGCTTGCGAGTCGCAGCTGCGAGGGCATAGTTCACCTGACCATCGAAACAAGCGATCACGAGTCCCTGATACGATGATGGCAGAAGACTCTCAGGGGAGAGACAGAAATCTATGAGACTCTGTCAGGGGAGCCACTTTTCCGTTGAGAGATTTCTCTGTCATGAGACACATTTCGCAAAAGCAGCACACTGTCAAGCATATTGGTTCCCGAGAGCTGACTCAGAAAACTGTGGATACATACTGTCCCCTGTATATGAGACTGTTCATGGAGTGGGTGCGTGTACCATCATATAGAGATATTCATCATCGACTGCTGGCTTCCCTGCGATGAGGATTGACCCACCAGGCACGACTCCACTTTTCCAGTATTTTGCTGGAATTCCAGAGAGAAATGGAAGCACGTTTGCGAATGGAGAGAGGAGAGGAGAGGGCATAGAATTAGTTTCTAACTTTTTTATTTGCCTGCCTTAACAAATCTAGAGCATACTGAAATATATCTTTATCAGCTATAGGAATAAATAATGAAGTTATTTTTCACCAACCCCTTTCCATAGGAATATCCTTCATTATCGATTTCACATCCAAAAGTTCAGACTTATGGAGTCAAACGAAATGAATTTCAATTCAAGATTTGAATATATGTACTACTATAAAATTTCTTGAACCATTCTTATATGCAATATAATACTTATTAATTTTTCTATCAAGATTAGGATTTATCTGATAAATTTGTTCTTCTAGTTGTTCAAATAACTCTCTTGTCTCGATCCAATTTTCTTTAATTCTATCATCTATATTGTACGTTTGTATTTCTTTTTCAACCTCTTTATTAATTCACTGTAATTTCGTTACTGTTTTAATACTTTCAGAAGTTTCAGATGCACGGATTGGATTCAGGGTAATAATATCTTCATCAAAAGACTTCATTTCCCAAAGTTCAATTGGAAGATCTTTAAAGTTTATTGACTCTTGTTGATATCGAGTAAAGGCATCTGCTATAAAAATTACCCTAGTCTGAGACCAATCAATATCATCTTTCTTATAAAATTTATTTGTTCTTTTTTGTAGCTGCAAAATGAAATCTGCCTTATTGTTCAAAAGTAAAGCCATATATGAAAAACCTTGATCTATGACAGAAAAACTAGATCATCGCTTATACTCAATGATTACAAAAGAATTATTTTCTTGATCGAATGCAAGTGTATCTATTCTCAAATTATTCAGTTGAAATTCAGTTTCCAGAAAAAGTAGTCAGAAAAATTCATCTAGATTTTCCTCAACGACTCATTGCATATCTTTTTCAAGTTTAAATCAAGCTTCCTTTATGGGAGATATTTTTTTAAGAGTTTTTAAATAGAGTCTCATAAGAATGAAGTTAATTATACTAATCCTTCAAACTCCTCCACCATCCTCTCCACTTCCCTTATCCCCGCCTGATAGAACTCAGGAGACGCGATATCGATCCCATAGCGACCGAGGAGATCACGTGGACGCTCAGAACCTCATGCTCTGAGGATATCCTTGTAGTCTTCGACGGAGAGGGTTTTCTCAGTGTGGACCTTGTTGTAGAGGGCAAAGGTGAGGAGATTCCCGAAGGCATAGGCATAGCAGTAGAACGGCGTATGATAGATATGTGGGATCATCGACCATCCCGACTCATCCTCGGCAGGCACATCGAACTGGACGGATCCACCATAGAGTTTTTCTTGCTCAGCTCTCCAGAGACTATTGAGTTCCTTGTAGGTGAGCTCCGATCCACTATGGATCTGTTCGTGTACTTGTCTCTCGAAGGTCACATAGTTCACCTGACGAAATATGGTCGCGAAGATATCTCAGAGGCGTTCATTGAGGTATTCTCGGTATTCTTCCTGAGAAACAAGGGACTTCACCTTCTCACCGAGGAGCATCTCAGCGAATATAGAGGCTGTCTCTGCCATCGAAAGGGGTGAATCATAGACAGGAGCTTCTTGCCCCTGAGAGAGGTACCCATGGATCGCATGTCCGAGCTCATGAGAGATCGTCGAGACGTCACGGAGCTTGCCCGTGAAGTTCAGGAGGACGAATGATGGATCATCCTTGCGATAGCTCGCGAAGGCTCATCCGCGCTTCCCTGCACGAGGAAAGACATCGATCCGTTCTTCTTCGATCATCTGTTTCGAATAGTCATAGAAATCTGCATCGAAATCCTTCATGACCGAGAGATGGAGATCATATGCCTCTTCGAAAGTGAAGTCCTTATCGACTTTACCAAGAGGAGCTCAAGTATCCCAGACAGAAAATGTTTCGTTAGGCTCCTTTTTGAAAGGAGCTGTCTGGAGCAAAGCGGAAGACTGAGGATTTCCTGTTTTCGGAAAATTTCCCACCTCGCTTCACTCGGCACCCTCTTTCAAAAGAGGGCTTACGAGTCCGAGCATTTTCGCCTTCGCACTGAGGAATCGTGCATAAAGAGGATATGCCTTCTCGACTTCTCGGAGGAGCATGTCGACCACCTCATCATCCATCTCTTCTCCGAGATTGCGCTGAGCCATGACATTTTCCCCGTATTTTCGCATCTGGATCTCACTACTCCAATCCTTCACGATCGAAGTATAGATATTCCCGAGTGCGATTTGATTTTGTTTCGAATTATAGACACGACGAAGTGACCTATATGCCTCCTCTCGTATGCTTCTATCCGTATGCTGTCGATAACTCCTGACTTCTTCTTCGGTCATTTTCCTCTCTTCTCCATGGATATTCATGATGAATTCATAAGATCCAGTGAGCTCATCATGGAGAGAGTTCGCGAGTCCGAGAGGACGGGATTTCAGATTGAGAACGTACTCTTCTCACTCGCCTAAGATATACTTGATCCCATCAGCGGTCGAGACGAGATCATTTTTGAACCGAGCAAGCCTCGACTCACGAGACCATTCGAGGATTTTTTCGAGTCCGATCTCCTTCCATCACTGAGCGACGAAGAGGAGGAGGTTCGATGCCTCAGTATAGATATAGTCGACTTCTCCCATTTTTTTGGTCACTTCGAGATCCTGTGTATCGAGGGAGGATCGATAGAAGAGGAAGTAACTCGGTGTCGCCATCTCATGCGAGAGCTCCGTATAGTCAGCATAGAATTCGAGGATCTCTTCTGGGGTGGTGAATTTGGAGAACGTATCTGCATATTTCTCAGAAAATGCTTTTGTAACGGGAAGGATATTTTCGATAGCCGTCAGAAATTTCGGATCATCGAGGCCAGTATAAAAATATCGGGCAAGATTCCAGGTAGTAGGATAGGACATGAGAGCGATAAGGTTAGGGCAGATAGGAGGAAAATGGGAACAATAGAAATAGAACAAATAACTAGATGCAATTTATAAATTCAGTTCTTTTGTCATTCCGACAAATGAGGTAGTCAGTATACCCCTTGTGGGTAAATCACTTTTTCTTGCACTTATGCGTAAAAAACACATATATTCTCGTAATATGATCTTGAAAAGGATCCCTACGGGATGACAAAACGGAGAATATTAAGATTACTGAGTGGGAACGAAGAAAGTATATAAAATTTTCCCTCTTTTGGAAGGAGAAATTCGTTATTCAGAAATTTCAATAAAACGCTGGATCTTCTGTCCCTCATATTCGACAATATCATACCAGAGGGAGAGTGGTCGAGTGACATAGTCATATCCATATGCCCAAGAATCTCGAGAAACCGGATAAAGTGGACGGTATATCACCATCGATTCTTCAGTTTCAGAATGCAC
Source organism: Candidatus Altimarinota bacterium (assembly GCA_031423995.1). Taxonomy (GTDB): domain Bacteria; phylum Patescibacteriota; class Gracilibacteria; order BD1-5; family UBA2023; genus STC-74. The sequence goes on from JANPGO010000093.1 coordinate 4,033, forward strand.
TGCGATCCCGATAACTTCATAGGTATGATTTTCACCTCCTGTGGACTTGTAGTGACGCCAGTGAGATCAGGGAGTTGGTTTTTGTTGCATAGGAGAAAATTATTTTCAGAGGAACTCTCCCATCATATAGAGACTCCCGAAAACCACAAATAATATTCTCGGATTTCTTTCAGCTGCTTCGAAAATTTTCTCTGGAGTAACAATAGAGACGTTCTTTCAATGCTCTTCGATCTGCTCGGCAATACTTTTTGCTTTTGAGACCTTGAATCCACGTGAATCGATCACATTCCATGACTGAATCTCTGGAAATATATCGAGTACGAGAGAAGCGTGTTTCCTTTCCTTGAGATTGAATGCAAGAATGATCTCATCCCACCTCCCTTGTTCTCGGTTGAGGTAGGCTTTGAGCTTCTTCAACCCATCGTCATTGTGAGCTCCATCGATGAGGAGGTTCGCACGGATATATTCGAGTCTCCCATGATGATCAACATGGAGGAGTGCATCTTCAATTATTTCTTTCTCAATCCCAAGAAATATTCCTGCCTCGTAGGCAATACGAGCATTCGAGATCTGGTGTTCCCCGAGCATATTCGTGATGACTGTTCGTGGCTCAGGGAAGATGATAGGAGTATGTTGTTTCTCTGCAATGGATTCGAGAGTCGGATTCGGACCATAGAGGATCACGGGAACTTCTGGTTTGATAATGCCTCACTTCTCGTAGGCGATCGCCTCGAGGGTAATCCCGAGGAATTCCATATGATCATAGGAGATGCTCGTGATGACCGAGAAAATGGGCATTATGATGTTGGTCGCATCGAGTCGCCCTCACATGCCCACCTCGATCACCGCATATTCACACCCGACATCTCGAAAGTAGAGAAATGCCAGAAGGACACACTTCTCATAGTACGAGAGTCCTCATCCATAGGCAACAATCTGTTCGACATAGGTGACGAATCGATCCTCAGAAATGAGTCCATCACTTGACGATACAGTCAGGGCAGGATGTCTCGTCATCCCGAGTACTCGGGATTCTGTCGACATGACAGAATATAGACCACTTTGTCATTTCGACCGAATCCGCCACGGCGGAGAAGTGGAGAAATCTTGCTCTGTTCAACAATTCGCCGTCTCGAATCGTTCACGGATATCGATATTGTGTGGACTCGTATAGACTCAAACCCTTTTTCCTGCTTCTTTGAGTATCTGGAAAATCATCTTGGAGACACTTCCTTTTCCATTGGTTCCTGCTATATGGATCGACTGAAAGGAATTTTGCGGATTGCCAAAAGAGGCACAGGCTCGAGTGATTTTCTCGAGGGTATAGTCATTCGTCGTCTCAGAATGGAAGAATTTCTTGAGGATGTCTTGGTAAGTACTATTCATGATGTTGTCTAGAAAAATAAGAAAGTGCAAGATAGGAAAATGGCATATAGAGAACTCACATTCCCACCTTGTAGATCCACCATGGGAAGCTCATCATGATGATCGTCTCAGTCGAGAATACTCAGGCAAAAGCGATGAACATGAATATAGCAGTATCGAGAAGTTGAGAGACTATATTGGATGCAAGTGAAGCGAACCAGAAGGATTTCTTCTGATTCTTGTAGCGGAAAAATATGAGGACATCGATGTACTCTGATACGAGAAATGCTGCAAGTGATGCGATCGCAATACGGATCGAGAGTGAGAACACTGTATCATAGGCGACTCCGATCCGATCATATGTCGCACTCGACCAAGGGACGATGTCTGCAAAGAGAGAAAATACTGTCCAGAGAACGAGTGAGAAAAATCCGAGAAATACAAAGAACTTTGCTATCTCCTTCCCATAGATCTTCCCGATCACATCCGTAGTGATGAAGACGAAGGGTAATGTAAAGACCGCGAAGGATAGATGCGTTCCAAAAAGAAATGGCATCGTCTTCATACCGAGAAGATTGCTCATGAATATCGCAGTGATATAGAGCGAAAGCGCGTAAAAAAGTTTTTTATCGAACATAGGAAAAGAATTAATAAATAGGTTTCTCGAACAAAGCAACATCAAAACCTCGAACTCTCTTTTCTCCAACTTTATGGAATCATATACTTAAATAATACTGACACAATCTTTGTCTGTCTGAGCTACAATCAAGCCGAAGAAATTGAGCATGTCTCAATCAACACTGAGCTTCAGCATAATCAAGGAGTTGTTGAACCAATCCTGACCCATGATACTCTGATGCAACTGCCAACTTATGAATAAAACCTGAGTTTCAGGGTGGACAATCTGGCCAAAAATCCATATCTTCCCACTGTAAAACCATACAGCATACAGGAATACCATCGATATATCCAACTACAAAATCACCTTTTGGGTACATATGTAATAGGTTCTCGGTGGAAAGTTCTTCCTCACTCCAAAGCTCTTTTCATTGATTCCTGAGCCAACTTGATGCATCTTTTAGAATAAGAGAAGCATCATTCACTGATCATGTCTTGATATAAAACATAGAATATACAATAAATATCATTTGAGTTGATTTCTGAAATAGTACACAACAAAAAAACACCCGAAAAACGGGTGTTCGAAATACTCAAAACAACCGTTATGCGGATAGAGTAGGAACGAATCCTGACCACGTGATGAGGCGTTTTGAGAGAAGCATGTGTGGAATATATTGAAATAATTTAATAAGTCAATTCTTTATCCAAGCCATGTTCGGATATCCGCTATCTCATCGGAAGAGATTGAATGTCCTATCGGATAGAATTTCACCGTTGGCTCGATAGCAAGCTTTCGTGCAAAGAGACTCGTCGGACCAGTGGCCGTCACAGGGATTACCGTATCATCGACCCCATGTCCGATAAATACTCGCTTCCCCGCATAATCATCTGGATCGACAGCATCTGGTTCGATCTCATCAAGGAGTCTTCCTGAAAGACCGATAATCCCTCCGATCTTCTCTGGTGATCGCCAGAGTATGTAGTATGACATGATCGCTCACTGGCTGAATCCGAGGAGAAAGATATTCTCTGGAGAGATATCGTATTTCGACTTCACTTCATCGATACATGTGACGATCTCTCTAAATCCAATCTCGACATCCTGAGTCGCATATACGGGGTTCCCGCTCGAGAAATCAACTGGATACCACGCAAAACGATCCTGTCCGAGTATGAATGGTCAGCGAAGTGATACTACGATGATATCATCTCCGAATTTCTCCTTCAGGGTAAAGAGATCTCACTCATTCGATCATACTCCATGGAGCATAATGAGACACTTGGTTCTGGAGGTGATATTTTCAGGAATATGTGAAAGAAAAATCATAGTACTAATGGATAATTGTCCCTCACCATTCGACCACACTGAATCACTTCCTTTGGAATTTCTCGAATTTCTGCTCTGGAATCTGGCTATATATATCGAGTGGTCGAGCGACCATGAAGACTCGAAGGAGTGAACCAGGACGAGGTGAGATGTCGAGTTTCGCAGTATCAGTATAATCTGTTCCTGCGAATGTGATCTGGACATATCGGTACTTCTGCAGAAGTGGATACCAATACATGATGAAGTCGCTTCTTTCCTTCGTATTGAGCCCGATCTCTGTGAGCTTCTGATAGAGGAATTCTCGTACTTCTGATCATGGGATGATGAATCACTGCGACATATTGAAGTGGATATTCCCCGAATTCCCTTCCCAAAAGAGTCCATATGTATCCTGATTCGAGGATATATCATGCAGAGTACCATCTGGATGAGCTACCACTGACCATCCAGAGATCTGATCCTGATATTCTGGAAAGGTTGCAGAGAATTTATTTCTATAATTCAACTTTACGTTCACTTCGGTATCTCTCTCAGGGTAGAGAAGTATCAATGGCTTCTTTGAACAACCAAACATTCAGCAATCATGGACTCATCATCAGAATCCAAATCGATTATATTCAGGAGTACAGCTAATAAATGGATAATAATCATCGAACTCAAAAGTACAGTAATTTTTTGTCTCGTAGGCATTTAGTCAGAAATACAGTATTCAAGCGAATACCATAAAAACTAAAAGAGCCCGCATCTTCTTAAGTCTGAGAAATCCGAATCAAATCCTTCTCAAAAGAAAAATAAGTCTATAAAAAAGATATCAAAACAAAAATACTAGTGTGATCAGTACTACTAGAGTTAGAATTGTAGCTGTGGTTTCATTCATAATATAAATCTAAATAATAAATTTCAAAGATTATTTCTCCAAAACTGCCTTGATTCTCCTCACTCCTGCACTACTCGATTCTTCCTTGATGATGCGGAATTTACCCATTTCTTTCGAGTGTTCGACGTGTGGACCACCACAGAGTTCACGAGAGTATACGATACCATCGTCTCCTACCATAGAGTAGACCTTCACAATATCAGGATATTTCTCCCAGAAGGCTCACTCGACTCCTCCATTCTTTGCTTCCGTCTTATCCATATTCGAGATCGTGACAGTGAGTCCTGATTCTATAGCCTCATTCACATAGTCTTCGACCGACTTGATCTGTTCTGGAGTCATCTTCTCAGGATGGGTAAAGTCGAAGCGAAGTCGCTCAGCGGTGATATTGGATCCTGCCTGGTGAACTCAGTCTCCGAGTACCCGACGAAGTCATGCAAGCATGAGGTGACATGCCGAGTGAAGTGCTGTTGTCTCGACTCCATCATCTGCGAGCCCTCACTTGAACTTTCCAACTGATGCTGTTCGAGAAAGTTCTTGGTGTTTTTTGAATTCTTCATCAAATTCATACTGATTTACAATCCAGTCTTCGGTATTAGATTTATTACCCATAAATTCAAATTCAATCCCATTTTTAAGTTCTTCATTTATCATTTCAATTGGAAATCAATACGTCTGAAAAAGATCGAATGCATCCTTTCAAGATATTTCATCAATTGCATACTTGGAACTTCTTGAAGATCTTAACTCAATTGCATCTTCCTCAGAACGTATAATATCACCAGGGTTTGTGAACTTATTATGAACCATTTTATGTAATTCTCGAATTCAGTCTTTTAAGGTTTTTCCAAACTTCCCTTCCTCAATGTTCAGTTCATTTTTAATTTTCTCAGCATTGTCCCGAACACTCGCATAAATCTCTGAGAATTGTTCTATATACATCTGAGCAATCTCAGCAGTAAATGGCTGCTCATATCCCATCTTATACGCTTCACGGATCGCTCGACGGATGAGACGACGGAGGATATATCCCTGATCGACATTCTTCGGGGTGACACCATCAGCGATCATATGAGTCGCCGTACGCAAGTGATCGGCGATGATACGTGCAGAACGTCGAGTAGTATCCCAATTCACTTCAGTCTTCTCATCCGTTCAAAAAATCTCATGGATACGAGCAATAACAGGTGCAAATAGGTCGCTCTGATAGACTGATTGGGAATGGTTAAGAGCTGTTGTGATGCGTTCTAGCCCCATCCCAGTATCAACACACTGAGCAGGAAGATTCTCGAGTGTACTGGCATCGAGACGATTGTACTGCATGAAGACATTGTTCCAGATTTCCATCCACATTTTTGAGTCGGTTCATTTATTCGACCCAGGAGGTGGCTTCCCTTCTCCCATCCAGTAGAATATCTCCGTATCAGGACCGCATGGACCAGTCGGACCTGCAGCCCACCAGTTATCCTCTGCAGGCAGATAGGCAATACGATCGACTGGCATACCGATATCTTTCCAAATCTGAGCGGATTCTTCATCACGAGGAGCATTGGCATCTCACTCGAATACTGTGACCGATATCATCTCAGGATCAAGTCCGAGCCATGATGTGGATGTGAGGAATTCCCAACTCATTTCGATCGATTCTTTTTTGAAATAGTCACCCAGAGACCAGTTCCCGAGCATTTCGAAAAAGGTCAGATGCGTATCATCACCGACATCATCGATATCCCCTGTTCGCACACACTTCTGTACATCGGCAAGGCGTTTTCCGAGTGGGTGAGGCTCTCATAGCAGATACGGAACCAGAGGCTGCATACCAGCAGTATTGAAGAGGACTGATGGATCATTCTCTGGCACGAGTGGTGCCGATGGGACGATCGCATGATCTTTACTTTGGAAGAAGTCGAGGTATTTTTGGCGGATTTCAGATGCGAGGATCATAGTGATTCAAAATTAATAGTTAAAATGTGAGATTAGAGTAACAATGGAAGAATCAAGGAAAATGATGGGACGAAATTCTCTGGAGTATCTCTAAATTCTTTACTGAGAGATTCTGAAGAAATCCATTTGATTGTTTCAATTTCATCAGCTTGAGGTGTAAATGCAGTCAATGGAAGATCAAGAGTGATCGTGAACCACTGCGTGAAGTGGAGATATCCAGATCGTGTCTGGGTCTTGGGTCATGTGGCGGGAAGTATAGATCTGATTCCGATCTCTTCTTCAGTTTCTCTTATGATATTTTCGAGATAGGTTTCACCCTTTTCGACGGTTCCACACACTGCAGGTCACCAGAGGAGGGGGTGATGCTTCTTGGATCTGTGTCGCTGAGCGATCAGGATCTCACCCTGAGAATTAGTAATCCAGAGAGCAGAAACGCGATAAATATCTTCTGAACCGAGAGTTCATCGCTCTTTATATGTTATGATGTTGTCGTCTTCATCGACGATGTGTATGAGTGGCATAATGGAAGAAAAATTTGCAATTCTGAGAAAAAATGATAGGATACCTCTGTATCAAGAATGGAAGGTGTGTCCTCAAAGGTGTTAGTGCCGCGGGGACCCCTTTTTTGTTTGTGGAGATTCTCTTTTTTTATATTCTAGTGTACTCCTCAGATCCGAGAATGAAGATATATATTTCTTCGGGAAGTTTGCCCATTTTTTATAGAGACTTGAGCAGTATTGCATATTTGGTGCAAGTATTCTGAGAAATCGATTTTTCTCTATCAGATACTCTACCACTGGCTTATAGTCACCATCCCCAGAGATGAGCATAATCTCAGAAAAGTCATCTTCTATAAGTGATCGCATCATATGAAATGCAAGATTCACATCAACATTTCATTTTTTTGAACTTATTTGAGACTCTTTATGAGGATTAAATACAACGATAAATCCAGCTTTCTGTAGCTTCGTATAGAGACCACTCTGGTCATCATATCCGATAAAATAATACGCTTCTTCGATATTATACTTGTCTTGTATATATACGCGAAACCTCTGATAATCGAGATTCCATTCTAGTCATCTGTATAGATTCTGTCAGTCGATAAAAGCAAGATTTTTTATTTTTTTCTTCTCCATGGACAGAATTATACAGAAAATGATGAAAAATCCACTCGAATATTTGACAAGAGAGAGAGAGAGAGTTATCATAGAATAGTCCGCCATTATCGTGCGGGAATCATGGAGCGCTCACTCGCTCTTCAAAAATTGATTTCCTGTCCTAAGTGAGCGGATGGGAGAGGGAGGGACTGACTTGAACACGACTTTTACTGATACGAACGCCCTGGAAATCTCAGGAAATTTCCTGAGGTATAACAACGGTATTTCGTCATGCCGAGGGGTCTTGTATATAAGACCAAGAGATTTACGGAGGGTAACTGAATCCGTTAACGCGCTAATGAGTCTTCAGAAGGCAGTATTGGTCAGAATCTACTTCATAGAGGCGAAAAATCAGTCTTGGTTCTCATGGGGACCAAAACAGGATACCTTCGTCTCATTCGGTGGCACATAACCACCCTCTCTCGCTCGCCGCCGTCCACATGGACGCGCGGCCTGTTTTTTTATTATTTACATACTTCAGTATAGAGCTCAAGTTGAATTTTCTAGATCTTTATTTTAAAACCAAGATTCCTGCTTTCGCAGGAATGACGATTATAGAGAGTGCATCTCTCAATATATCTAATTTTTACTTTCTCTTTTCTGATTGAGTCTATTACCTACTTGCTACCATCTAATTACCCCGAATTCCCTTCCTCCCTCCATAGAGCGCGAAGAGAGCAAGAAATCCGAGAAAGATCGAAATCCCAGTATATGAACCTGCGTGGAGAATTTTTTCTGATGCGAACATCGTGATCGCACCGACGAGCGAGAGGGTGAATCCATAGAGTGCAGAGGTATAGTCCTTGTCTGGATCATTCCCGAGGAGGGCATAGAAGTATGATTCCCCGAGATTCACCGCTCATCCGAAGAAGAGTCCGACGAGAAATGCAAGTGCCTGGACGATCGCATATTGGTCGAGGGATTTCGCGAGTCCGAGGAGCGTCGAAAATCCAAATATGAGTGCGATAAATACGGTCGAAAAGATCGTAAAACCCAAGAGTCGTCTCTCAGCAAACTTGACCGAGATGACGTTCCCGAGAATTGCACCGATCGAGGAGAACAGGAGAAGGAGAGATGAAGCTGAGATAGACTTATCAAAAATATCTCTCGAATAATTCACTGCAACCTGTGAGGCCTCGACTGATATCTGCCAGAAACAACCGAGCGCTATCATGAATACTCCATAGCGGAGAAAGAGTTTCTTATAAAGCAAGAGTGAGAACTGAAATGGCGAAGTCTCTCTCCGTGTATCGACGAGAAAGAGGATGCCACCTACAAAAAGAAGAAGGAGAGTAAAATAAATGATACCAATGATTACTCATCATCATGTTTCACCGATCTTGGATCCTATCACGGTTCAGAAAACCAGAAAAACGATAAATACAATAGTCGTGTACGCTCCGATCGTGGAGGATCCGAGTTCTGAAGTCGATATTTCACGTCCGATGAGCGTATTTTTTCCTATCACATAGAGGGAATATGCGAGGCCAACCCCTATCATACCGATGCTAAAAAAAAGCGGGGAAATCTGAGGAAGAAGCACTGAGATCAGAAATGAAGCAACTCCGAGTCCAAGGGCAATAAACAACATTATACGTTCACTATATCGAGCATAGAGAAATCCTCAGATACTATAGGCGATCATACTTCCGATGAGGACAAATCCAGAAATCCCCTCAAGTGTTGGGGCAAAATCATGGGCATAGAGTCCGAGGAAATAGTACTTCACTCCAGCATAGAAAAGGCTCCAGAAGGTGATAAGACCGAGAAGAGAGAAGAGTGATCGACGCATAGGGGAAAGATAGAGGAAATAAAAATTATTTTTTTGGGATGAATTCATTGATCGCAGATTCTACTTCTGGAAAGGTATAGATATTATCATGCGTTGCATCTGATATGAGTACTTTCTTCGTGTCACCATTCCAGTGAGCGAGAAGGTTTTCTGTGTGATGATTCGGTATCGTCGTATCCCATCACCCGTAGATACAGAGGAGACGATTCTTCTGAACTGGAGCATAGATATCAGAGTGGAATGGATTCGTGATCAGCAGTGATACAGGGAGGAAGAAGTAGGATTCCTTTGCAACTGACTCGACCGAATCATAGGGTGTGATGAGGATGACGCTCTCGAGTTTTCTCTGACTCGCGAGATAGGTGGCGACTCCTGTTCCCAGACTTCGCCCCATGACGATGATCTTCTCAGGTGCAATTCAGAGATTCTTCGTGAGATAGTCATACTGGAGCAGTGCATCAGCCAAGAGTGTCTTCTCAGAAGGTTTCCCAGTACTATATGCATAACCACGGTAATTGAAGCTCACGATATTCGCATTTTTATATCGATATTTCTCGACAAAATACGATGTTTCATCACCATTCCCTCCGAAATAGAGAACGGTATAAGGTTTATCCTCACCTCTCTGCATCCACCCATCGAGCATCTTACCATCATCCGTTTGGATTCTGATATTCCTGAGTTCAGGATTCTTTGCGAGCTTCTCATAGTGGGGAAGGTAGGGCGCGCTCGGAAAAAAGAGCAGTTGATCCTGAAGAAAGTACATAAATACACAGAGGAGCATATAGAGACTACTCGGGATGATGATAAAAATGTATAAGAGGTACCGCATAGTTAGTGAGTGATGGAGAGAAAGAGTAATCCATGTTGTTCTTGTTTGATTGTATAGGTTTTCCCGAGAAATCAATATAAGGCAAGATCGCCTTCTTGTATTTGCTGAAGTTGTATAGCCTTCACATCATCGAGAGTATGACCTTGTGCCTTGATGAGTGCCTCTTTCGCTGTCCAGAGAATATAGAAATTGTTCCAGTTTTGTCCTCATAGAATCCGATACTCTGAATCAGTATGAATATCGAGGAGAGAGTCATCACGTTCTCTATATTCAGCAATATCTATACCCGTTGGGGCATCAGATATGCTATAAGCAATATAATTTTTCGAATGTGATATTGACCAGTAGAAGGTCCCATTCAGGGTATTCACACGAATAGGTTTCCCTTTTGTATCTTTCTCGAGTATTCCCCTATATCCATGATAAATACGTAAATATTCGAGAAGATGATACCGAGCCTCAATACTCTCATCCGAAAGGAATCTCTGTGTAAGCCACGGATACCGATCCTTCGTTTTTTGCAGGTTGTCTCAAGATTTCTGATGGTATTCGAAATGATACATATTATGGAAGAAAAAAACTGAGTCTCGGTCGAGTTGCGGTCGCGAGGAACTCTGATTGTGTCGATATGAAATTTTCTTGTCTTTTTTCCGATGAGTCGATAAATCCAACAAAATCAAGTTCTTGTCTTTCTGTTGCATTGTCTTCTCTGAATTTTTTGACGATATCATTCGGAGGGTAGGTAATCCCTGTACCAATACGGGTAAGTGTAATATGGATTCATTCATCCGTATCTGATTCAGGTAAATATGCCTTTGTCACGAGGGTCGAACATACATAGTTCTTATCACTGTAGTAGTTGAATGAGTAATCATATCCTCTTCCGAGAAGAGAGAGCGTTTTTCCGATAGCACTAATTTTCTTCGCTTCTGTGAGACGGGGTCTGAGGACTCAGAGATAGTCATTCTCCAGAAGAAGAGAGAAAAATGGAATAATCCGCACTCCATCTCCTACGGCCTCAATCACATAGTGTGTATCTGGATCAAGTGATGGAAGATTCGCCGTATGAAAATGATCCCGAATGAAGCCTCATGTTCCTATATACATCGTCATATGCTTCCAGAATCAGGGAATACCGATATTCGTCGCAACCCAATTTCTCCGAGTGACGAGTATATCTCATGACTGCATCGTCGAAAGAAGAACTTCACCATGATCTCGAAAGATCAGTCAGTGCATTCTTCGGGTAATATGAATCCGTGCAAGGATAGTCCCTATATATTTCGTGAGCCAAGAAAGAAGTATCAGTATACGGAATCGTATATAGTACCAGATATTCACGCCATCATGCATGATTCTCCTATCGAGATCAGAAACAGCATGAATTGGACGATCGAAGAGTGGATCCAGTTCTGGAGATACTTCATCTCTGAGCGTCAGGAAGAATTCTCGTGGGTAAATGAGAAAGCTATAGAATGACCATCTGTACATATATCGAGCAAGAGTCGAATAATTCTCTCGAAATTGCTCATCGAGATACTGTCGGATGAATGCTTCATGGACACCGAATGACTCCTGAAGTTCACACACCATCGAATAATAGGTTGTAACAGCACTATAACGAAGGACGAATACTTCTTTCTTTCTTGAAAAAAGTGATCGCCATGACAGCCCTCGCATGACTCGCTTCAAGGAGTGAAATGTTACAAGTATCTCTCTCCAGTAAAGGGCGATTCGTTTTTTATCATCATCAGTATAGATTCCTTCGTCTCTCTGAAAGAGTGAATCAGCACGAAAACGCTCCAGAGTAATCCGAAAAGATCAATCAATTTCTAATAAAATGCGTGGATAATCCTTCATGAGTGAATGCTATAAATAGAGTCTTTATTTTTTCAGATGCTTCAGGAGAATATCATCGATCCGACTCTTCAGGAGTTTATAGTCCGTTTTTCCTGTCCCGAGGAGTGGTATCTCATTGAGCTTCACAACCTGTTCGATCTTCACGAGATTGGATGCTCCATGTGCATGGATATAGTCATTGAGCTCATCGGCTATCGTGTCGAATATTGTGAATGCAATGATGACAACGTTTCCATTTTCTTCTTTTGCCTCGATCGCAAGGGTCATCTTTTCTGGATCACCATATTTTTCGAGAAGTATTCATTCGATGAATGGAAGTGAGATCATCTCTCCAGCGATCTTCACAAAGCGCTTCAGTCGACCCGTGATGAAGAGAAATCCATCGAGATCAGTATAGCCGAGGTCTCCTGTCTTGTACCAAGACTTCCCATCGATCTCTTCGAATGGAGTCTCAAGTGCAGGATCGACATACCCACGGAATATACTGGAACCACTGACGAGGATCATCCCCTGTTCTCCAGTATTCATATCAGTCTTTCCATCGAGTCATCGAATACGGTACTCAAGGTCAGGGAGGAATTTCCCTGCGCTTCCATGTCTCTGTTCATCAAGTGGGTTGACAGTCACGATCGGAGAACATTCAGTGATCCCATATCCTTCGAGAATCTTTGTATCGGGACACTTATTCTGACAGAGTTCGAAGACATCATCACCACACTTCTCAGCTCCAATGAAAGCAAAAGCAAGTGACTGAAGCATATTGGTATCATTTCCTGCAAGGATCATCCGAAGAAATGTCGGAGTCGCTGAGATGATAGTCGCCTGAGTATGAGAAAGGAGAGCCCCAATCGTTCGCGCATCACCTGGATCTGGAGTATAGGCTGCCTGAACGGGAGCAACAAGGGGAAATATCGTATTGATCGTGAAGCCAAAACTATGAAATGGTGGGAGAAATCCAAGAATCGTCTCATGTTCTCTGAATGGAACGAGCTTCAGCGCTCCATCAATATCTGTGAGAATATTCTCATGTGTGAGGACAACTGCCTTCGGGAGTGACTCACTTCAAGACGTGAAAAGGATAATCGCTTCATCCTGTTGTCGAGGATAGAAAGAAAGTGTTTTTCTGATGACTGCCTTCACCTTCGTGAAGAGAGAAATATCACGGATGATGTCTTCGATGAAGACCATCTTTCCTTCAAATGCAACAAGCCATGGAGTTCGGACCTTCTCATAGAACTTTCGACTCGTGAGAATCGTATCAAGGTGGGCGAAGTTCATACAGTGAGCAAAAGACTTCTCTCCTACAGTCCAGTTGAGCATCACAGGAATCTTGCCTGCGATGTAGACTCCTACGAGGAGGAGCGATGTAGCAGAAAGAGCTGGGAGCATTATCCCAATAGTATTTTCTGGAAATGGAATGGAATCTTTTGATGCTTGTTTTGATTTTTTTGATCTGAATCTTTTGATGTATTCACCGATCACTGATGCCTTCAGGAGAAAATCCTCTCGTGTCATCGATCCCATCATGGTGTCATAGAGGAATGGAGCCGTTTCTTCTTTCTCGAAATTCCCGATCAGTCGTGAGAGAATCGTATCTCATTTCTGGTAAGAGAACTTCACGGTTGCAGAGGTTGGTCGAGCAAAATCGACTGGAGGAAGTGTATTTTCTCCCTGGAGTTTTCCGATTGCCATGGCAGCGAGATCTCAGACGGTCTTGATACGTGTGATGGGAGGATTGGAAGCTTCTGAGAAGTTCGACTGGATCACACTCTTGCATTCTGACATATCGAGAGAGTCTGCATGGAGATCGAGAACAAGATTGGTATGAAAGTAGACTAATTTTTTATCTATTTTTTTGACAGTTGCGACAAGCGTAGAAACTTTTTCATATACTTCCATGGGTATATCTGACTCCTGAATTCCTGTAGAAATATGTGCTTCTGCGACTGATCATTCGATCATCTGTGGCTCACGTTTGCCTGCGACATCATTATAATACGAATAGTGAGGGATAAACCGACATGGTTCATTTCCCTCTGTATTATAGTGGTTCTGAAGATTTTCATTGAAGGTATCGAGTCAGAGTTTTTGCCATTCCCTCAGTATCTCAGTCATATCCGTACAGGTGATCGTGACATCTCGTTTCGGAAGGAAGAAGAGTCAGTTGGCGAGAATATATCAGAGAGATTTGAGAAGAACATTCATGAGCGCTGGAGATTTTCCCGTATAGGCCTTTCCCCACATACTTCCCCAGAGTCATCGAGTCTGGAGAGTGATGACCCGAGTTCATTCAGGCAGTCGAGCGATAATCTCGAATGCCATTTTTTTCCCCACAATATGCTCAAATGGCTGCACATAAATATGTCCTGATGGGTAGATCAGGATGTTTTTCCGGTTCTCGAGTGCCATCTCGATCCCATGAAATGCCTTCTCAACATCTTTGATCGATCCTCAAGCAGTGACATCACCTACAGGGATGGTATGGAGCGCCCGAACAATTGGTCAGAGTCCAGGGGTATTGAAGTAGCTCTCCGTCATCACAGGTGAGAGGATCTTCTTCTTCCCGATAAATGAAGTGACGATGATCGGATCAATGAGGGCAGGATGATTCGGAAAGACGACGATCGGTGCATCGGTCTCAAAAAGAGAGAAATTCTCTAACTGGATACGGTACCGAAGAGAGAGAAGTGATCGAAAGAGGGAAAAAAGAATCGTAAGCATAGAAAAGAAAAAAGATATCACAGCTATCCTAGCAGAATTCAGAGAAAAATTCAATTCTTATGACCGTTTTCTGAAGGGAAAAAGAATAAACAGGAGTCATACCAAAATACTGAAAAAAAGGAGAGTAATCATGAAATCATCACTGAAACTCAGAGGAACAACGGGAAAAAGTATCTGATGCGCATGAAGAAACGCCTCGATCCAAGAAGTAGAGAGCTTCTGAATCGGAGGAAGGATCATGAGGGTAAGAGAGAGTGCACTCATGAGTATCAATATACACTCTCAGAGAATGAGGAGTATCTCATTTCCGAGAGTGACACGGAATTCTCGAAGAAGCGGATAGAGAGAGGATTTCTCTCGCAGATATCCGAGAAAGAGAAAAAAAAGCAGTGAGAAGAGGACAGTAAAGAGAACTCATGCCACAATCAGAGAGACAAGACGTATACGAGAAAATGTGATGTCTGCCTCATGAAGGATATCCCGATCGAGTGTGATTGAGAGTCATGGATAGTGTGACTCAAGTGTTGTTCTCTCTGGAATACCCTTGAAGGAGAGAACGATCCGGTAGGGATTTGCGAGGGAATGATCGAGGGAATGGAGCTTCTCGGTCGCCACTGATTCATCGACCACCATACCGAATCCAGGATAGTCAGGATCAATACGCTCGAGATGACTCGAATAATTCACTGACTGCATACCAGAGAAAGCGAAGAGTTTCGAAGCTCAGAAAGTCAGATCGACCTTCTTTCCTATGAGATCTTCTGGTCGAAATGAGGGAAACATCGGATAGGATCAAGCAAGTTCGAGATTGTAGTAGTGAAGCATTGAGCTCGACATCCCGATACCAGAGAGTACTTTCTCTGAATCCTTCACCGAGAAAACGGGAACATCGATTGTAAGTCAGAATTGAAAAATATGAAAATTTCCCAGAACAGGAACATCAATAAATCGGAAGATTTTCGACTGAGTAATATCTGGATCTGATACGATCTGATTCATGATCTTGGGATCGATTCATCCATGCATCGGATCGAGGAGGTCGAAGAAGGAGCTCGATCGAGTGAGTGTCACACGATGTTCATCGACACCCTGAAGGGTATAGTAGCTCACTGCTGAGAGGATATTCCTATAGAGAAAGAGCGAACCAAGAAGAAGGACAGTTCAGAGAAAAAACACGAGAAAAATTCAAAGCGTCCGCAGAGGATTCAATGAAAGTGTTCTGAGAAGAAATCTAAACATACGGAGAAAAAGTTGGAGAAGATTCAGTATGGAATCTGAGAATACGAGTTGCAAAAGGAAAACGCTCAGGAGTATGCGTCGCGAGGATACAGAGTGCCTGATGTGAGTGAATATACGCTTCGAGAAAGTGAATACTCTGATCAAAGAGTCGCCCATCAAGATGGGAAAAGGGCTCATCGAGGAGGAGTATCCGTGGTTCTGAGAGAAAGAGTCGTACAAGATTGATTCGTTCGCGCTCACCACTCGAGAGTGAGTGAAGTGAAGCATTTAAGATACGTTCACTCATCTCAAACACCTCGAGAAGTTCGCTGTACATTGCTCTCTGGAAGCTATAGTTTGCAAAGAGGTGTGGAAACATCAGATTCTCATAGGCAGTATGAGCCTCGAAAAAATGTCATTCTGTAAAAAATATGCCGAGATTCGCTCGTGCAAATGTATCAAAATCACTATCTCATGTTCTATATTGATGGTTTCAGAGAGTAAATATGATCTCTCAGGATGAGGGAATCATGAGTCCTGCGGTGAGGGAGAGAAAAGTCGATTTCCCTGATCCAGATGGACCAACGAGGAGCATTGGAGCAGTTGAAGTAGACTCAAGTGAGAAATCAGAAAAAATATGCCTCCCAGAGAAAGTCTGAGAGACATGCATGAGGTTAATCTTCAGAGTGGTGCCTGAGGGAGATGGAGAAGATTTTTTTATCCTTGGTTTCATGCGGAAGGAGGTGAACTCGGAGGAAGTGGTCAGAATGGATTCACTGGAGCGGCACTCGGAGGAGTTTGGATACTCTGTGGAGTAATTTCCCCTGATGGTCCTGTTATTCAAGATATTGACGGCGTGAGAAATGATTGAGATGGAAGAGTGGATATAGCATCTCATTCAGGACTCGTGATGACTTGTGGTATTGAAAGAGGAACATCTTCCACAGTAAGGGGTCTTTCTATGGTAACAATTGGTGGTACAACTGAAGCTATCAGAGTTCCTTCAGACACAGACGATATTGGAGCTATACTCTCTCACGCTGATGTTGGAGCCATAAGAGGTGGGTTCGGAGGTACAATGACACTTCCTGATAGATTCACCACTTGCTGGGCTGGATTCATCTGTTGTATGAGTCAATCTTCAGAGGTAATACTCACAGCTGGAATATTCGGTGATGGACTGATTCATCCTGAAGTGCCCTTTCTTCTTCTCATGATGATGAAGATTCCTCCTATAAGAATGAGAATTCCTATCCCCCCAACACTTCCCCAGAGCACGATCGGAGAAGAAAATAATCCAATTCATGAACTGCTTGGAGAAGATTCCCGTGGAGGAATAAAATCCTTATCTCGGAAAATCCGAAGAGTGAAGCCGAGTTCATCATTCCCAAAATTCATTCCGAAGACGACATTTCTCAGGAGTGATTCACTCGCATGAAATGTATTCTGAAGTTGAAGTATAATGCTCAATGAGAGAACATCAGAAAATCAGGAATATGAGAGGAATCTATCAGCATCTATTCAAGTGAGAAGTTCTTTTGGGAAATTTGGATCATTCTTCAGAGTTCACCAGAGCTCGAGAGCAGTTCCCGAGAGGGTACTCATGGCTCTATCATCGAGAGAGAGAACAACATTTCCATCAGATCCATGCACTTTCAGGGCTCAGAGTGTATGATCAAATGCAGGAGGAGTTTCCGAGAGTCGTTTTGCCTTCTCATAACTGACAACATATTCACTGAGGAGGGATGTGAGGCTCGTCTGCTCCGTTACGAGTGATTTCATATAGCGTGGAAGAGTTTTCACATTTTTCTCATAGAGTGACTGTATTGCTTGACTCATGCCCTCTCCATCAAAAAGGAGTGAGAAAAATGTACCAGAAGGAAGAGTATGCTCGTCCAGTAATCGCTTCTTCCCAGCATCTCCAGCATTTGCCACATCGATGACATGTCGGATCGTTGGTCGATTGAGTCCGAAAACAAAGAAATCGTCGATAAATGTATAGGCAAAGCTGATCTCACCAACAAATGGCACTGGAATTTTCTCAGAATAGTAGATTTTCTTGTTTCCATAGTCCTCTATGAGTGGCTTCGCGAGGAAATTTCAGAGCGTTTTCATATCTTCTGAACGCCCGAGTGAATCAATAAATTTCTTTCGAATCATCTCGATGAGATCCTTTCCTTTCTCCTCACTCGCTACCTGAATAGAGAAAAAGAGATCCACCTTCTCGATATTCCATCACTCGAAAATATCTGGATCAAGTCCCCCAAGTGAGAATCCAAATTCACCACCAAGATAATCAAGAACGTTTGTTCCTCATGTCATGACTTCATTATTGAATTCTTTGAGCGATTGTTTAAGATCTTGAGCTCCTTCGAGCTGTGATTGAAGTTTTTTCGGATCGAAGCCATAGACGAATGAGACAAGCCCCATACGAATATGAGGATTCGTGATGAAGCTCAGCGAATTCTTGGAGACTCACTGGAAGAACTTCTGATAGAACTGCATATCGCTCGATCCCCCGAAAGATGGAATCGGTGTCATGAAAAAGTCGACTTGTATTCCATCACCATAGCGGTTGAGGACGATTCCCATCGGATCCAGTGAAGCTCTCCAGGTATCTCGGTATTTGAGCACATTCACCTTGTAGTCCTCTATCTCTTGTCGAGAAATATTCGAGAGGTCATAGTTCGCTTCTGGAAGAGTTTTCAATGATCTCAGAGATCCGACATGCTTCTCTTGAACCAGATCGACATCGATCGCATAGTCAGAGAGGATAGTTCCTGTGAGTGTACTGAGTCCGACACTTTCGAGGTCAGTGAGCGTTTTTGGAGCAGTACCGAAGGCATCCTCATATGCCCAAACAAGTTCCTGAAGAGCTGAGAGTCGCTTCACATCTCGGTACTTTCGATAGTGAGTGATATAGGTCTCGAAGGTGAGCATCTTCTCGAAGAAAGCATCACCCACAAAGAAGAGTGCGTCTCTGAGAACTCATGACTTCTTCCACCAAACATACTGAAAATCAGGCGATTTCTCGAGACTTTTTTCACGGGAAATATTCATGACATGATCGAGTGATTCCTTAGAATTCGCGATATAGATATACCCATTCTTGGATCAGACAACCCGAGCCTTAGCAGTCGATGAGAGTGCTTCTCTGTCAGCCTCTGAGAGGATGATGACCATATCTGGAGCAGTGAGATCGAGATTATTCACCACCACAGCCATCTCATGCTGAAGATGTGTCTGTATCTGATCGAAATTCTGGAGCTCAAGGAAATTCTTCAGGAAATCCTTCACCGTCTCAGAGACATCAAGTCCCGAGAGTCGAGTCGTCGTATTGGATTTCTGATTCAGGATATCGAAGAGATCAGCCGGACTCTTCACATAGAGCACCATACTGTCCGATGGCACATGTTGGAATATTGCTGGGATTGCAGGCACAGTCGCTCCCGACATAAGTGCACGATAATCCTTCTTCATATCGGTTGTTGCACCAGAATCAGTCGCTCATTCGCCGATATGACCTATATACTTGATTTCATACATCGGGATTCATGGAGTGGTTGTATTTTTGTACTCAAAATTCTTCTTGAAATTTATGAGGGTTTCTTCCTTTGGAAGATAGTTACGATCCAGTTGATCAATAGAATCTGGATATTTTTCCTTATCAGCAAAATAAGCTCAGAGAGTGGTCGAAATGTCCATAGCATTAGAGCGTGCTGCCACGCATTCCGACTGAACGATGTAGCCTCAGTTACCCGTACAAGGAAGATTTCTTGAAATATAATTATAGTTTGAGGACGATAGAAATGGACCATCAGAATTCATTGATGGTTTTTTCTCGATCTCATCCTTCGCTTCTTGGAGGGTATAGGAGTCTTTTGTATACTTGAGTGAGTAAGTAATACCAT
Source organism: Candidatus Altimarinota bacterium (assembly GCA_031423995.1). Taxonomy (GTDB): domain Bacteria; phylum Patescibacteriota; class Gracilibacteria; order BD1-5; family UBA2023; genus STC-74. Next base: position 23,661 of record JANPGO010000093.1, read on the forward strand.
CTCCTCGTTTGGTCAATACATCGATATAGTACTGAAGCTCTTCCCGAAGGAGTTCAATAAGTTTTGTCTCATTTTCTGATCTTTCGTTCTGATAATCAAGGAACTTCATAGCATTCCTCGCACTTGATATTGTTGGATTCTTCCGTACTTTCCGAACTGGATCTATGTAGTAGGAAGTATATCCACTTAAATATTGCTCTCATACAGCTCCGGATTGAGAGAGCTCATTTTTCTTCTCAGTGATTACTGCCGAATCATATTCATCGATCAGTTGCCTCTTGGAATAATTCTCTGAGAGACGAGAAGATGGTTCGCTCACAGCACCTGATATAGAGTAGATAAATTCATCCTTTAGACTTACAATCCTCACTGGCTGACTATTGAGATAGACAGTCTGTTGCATGAGTTCTTCTGGAGTTGGAAGATAGGTATTCGAGATTTCTCCACTCCATGGACAGATGCTATAGGAATCTGATCAGAGATTTGCATTCTGACAGTTTTGGCGTCGTATTTCCTTGATCTTCTGATCAATGACTCAGAGCATACCTGAAGTGTTATTTTCAGAGAAATTGAGTCAGAAACTGGACTCAAGGAGATCACCTCAGAGATTGGATCCGAAATCCAAGAGTGAGAAACTCAGTGCCGTCGCTCAGTGTGGAACTCCGGTAAGTATATTATCAATTCAATTGGAATATTCTCTTGTACGAGGATATGCATAGTTGTCAGTTTTTCATGCGAAGAGATAACTATAGAAGCCCTTGTTACTCTCATACGTCTTCAGAATAATGAGTTTGATAGCTTTCTCATCAATTGACGTGTATCGATAACTCGGACAGAGTTGTAATCCAAGAATACAATTATATGAATATGAAGAATACTCATTATTTTTCTTCTCTCCCGGAACGAACTTGGATTCGATGATCGAACGAAGTCGGACAAAATCAGGTCATACTGGATACTCGATGAGTGATCCTGTACTTCCTGATGATGTGGTCAGGACTGGAGTGACAGCGATCGATGGAGCTTCAGTTGGTCTATCATCCCTCAGTGCTGTTGGTTCTGAATGGACAGTGTTTGCCCGAGTATCTCCCGTATCCGCAAAAAGAGGAAGTGTCGACTGCAATCCGAGAAGTACGAGAACGACCGAGGCAAAAAATGGTTTCATAGAATAGAAAAGAATTATTTGATGGGCTTGTGAACTAGGACAGAATAGTCAGCTTCTCCACTCACCGTTCGAGCAAGTTCATCGATACGATAGTAGATTCGTGCCTCAGGAAGTGAGAGCTTGGTACCGATCAGTCCTACATCATACACGAGCGTATCCGAGTGAGAAGGAAGGAGGGTATAGAATCATGCCTTGATTTTGTTCATCCTCAGGGCATTGGCATGAGAGAGAAGTGCAGTAGCACAATTATCCCAGAGCGTATTATAGAACTCAGGTTCTCGTGAGAGCTTATCTGCACGAATGAGCATGGATCGGAACAATGCTTGCAAATCAGACTTTTCTATATGAATGGGGTACATGTAGACCTCATTTTTTCGATAGTTGGTTCTGAGCTTCAGTGCATCATTCTCATCGGCGATCGTATACATGATCTCAAACTGATTGAGAAGTCCGAGAATCGGATCAAACGTTTCTCCTCGTTCCTTGCGTGCTTCTGGAGAGATGATGAGATTTTTCCCTCCTGTGAAGGAGAAGGAGAACATCGTATGTGCCACTCCATCAATATTCGAAAATGGG